>JAEXAJ010000109.1 GCA_023458215.1 Bacteroidota bacterium | reverse complement strand
GTTGGTTTATTGAAGCATTAGGAGGTATCCGGCGACCGGAGGCGGGATATAACCAATTTGTTATCGCTCCTTGGATAACGAAAGATGGTCCGAAACAAGTACGTGCGCATTACAACTCCATGTATGGAGATATTGTTTCCAATTGGAGTGTGAAATCCGATCAGTTGCAAATAGAAGTTGTGATACCTGCCAATAGTACGGCTGTTTTGAAATTACCTGATGTGCTGCCGGGACCTTTATCATTAACCCTGCAAGCCGGCACTTATAATTTCTCCTTTATGATGAACTGGAATAAGTAAGAAACGTTTGATATCAGTTTGGTAAGTCCTATAAACCGATGATGTATGGTTTATAGGACTTGTTTTTACATTGATCCTTGAACCTTTCTCAAAATTTCGGTATGATTCTTACGTTGATCCCAATCTAGGTACCAAAGCCAGTCTGTTACAAAAGAGAAATCCTTAATAATCTATTGATTATTAAGGATTTCTTGGGGTGACTGATGGGACTCGAACCCACGACATTCAGAACCACAATCTGACGCTCTAACCAACTGAACTACAGTCACCATGTTAGTGCATTTCTTAAATGCGGTGCAAAGATAGAGATAATCTTTAATATTGCAAAGAAAGGAGCAATTATTTTTTGCATAATCTGCATTATTTTTTGTTCTCATGAATTCCTACATTGTACTGTTGAAGGAGCTTTCGGGAGTTTTCTGTAAAGATATTCAGGCGATTACGGGCTTCTTGTGGCAAACTATCCGCAGAGTAATTGACCGGGTAAAGAATATAGTTTTTTCTACCGGAGAGTTTGGGAAGGACAGTCCAAACGAGATCATATCCACAATTCACTACCCGGCAATAGGGGAAACGAAGAGAGTCCGATTCTAAGAGAGGAGAGTAACTAGCTTCAGAAAGTCTAGGAGGAACAGGTTTGGGAAGCGGATACTTTTCGAGTTGCAGGGTGAAGATAAGCCCTCCGTCAGTATTAGTTGCACTCATATTGGAAATAAAGTTTCCTAGAGAATAGACTACTACATTTTGTTGAGTACCCTCTGTGCGCAACTCCATGGGCTGAATGACGTGTGGATGAGATCCTATAATATGGGTCACCCCTTGTTCTAACAACCAGTCCGCAAGTTCACGTTGTTCCTTATTGGGGAGTGATTGATATTCTATCCCCCAATGTATGCAGGCGATGATAACATCCGGGCGTCGCGCTTTGGCGCTGAGAATGTCTTGCGAAATGATGTCTTTGTCAATGTAGTTTACAATATTAGTGGAACCTGGTTTTATTCCATTCGTACCATAGGTATAGTTGAGCAACGCAATTCTGAAGCCATTCTTATTAATAAACAGAGGATAACGTTGTTTACGTTCAGTGATATTTTTATAAGTACCGGCATGCGGAATCGATAAGGAATCTAACATAGCTATTGTACGTTCCAATCCTTTCTTGCCACGATCCAGGCAATGATTGTTTGCTGTTAGTAATACATCGAAACCTGCACTTTTAATAGATTGAAGATATTCGTCGGGAGCACTGAAAGCCGGATAACCTTGATAAGGCTTGCCGGCTAGCGTTACTTCCAGGTTGCCGATTGCAATGTCAGCGCGGGTTATCTGCTCTTTGACGAGTGAAAAGCAGGGGGAATAATCATACTTGCCATCAGGTGTATGCGCCGCATCTATTTGTGCTTGGTGTTGCATTAAATCACCCACGAATAATAGCGTAATCCTTTCCTGCGCGGAAAGGTTTACGCTATATAATAAGGTGATAAATGCAATGAGCGTTTTCATGCATTTATTATTGGTAAATAGCTTTTTTGCCGGCTAACAAAGTATTCTTCATTAAAGAGACGATAGTCATCGGGCCTACACCGCCCGGTACCGGAGTAATAAATGAGCACTTTGGAGCAACCTCATCAAATTTTACATCACCGGTTAACTTAAAGCCTGATTTCTTGCTGGCATCCGGTACACGGGTAGTACCTACGTCGATAACAACGGCGCCTTCTTTCACCATTTCTTCTTTTACGAAGTTAGGTTGGCCCAAAGCTGCTATGATGATATCCGCTTCCTGACACTCTTTTATTAAATCCCGGCTACGGCTGTGGCAAACGGTTACAGTTGCGTCACCCGGGTAAGCTTTTTGCATCATTAAGGCTGCCATCGGCTTACCAACAATATTACTGCGTCCTAATACGACGCATTTCTTGCCGGAGGTTTCTATTTGGTAACGTTTCAATAGTTCAAGAATGCCGTTGGGAGTAGCAGATACGTAACAGGGGAGTCCGATGGACATACGACCCACATTGATAGGGTGGAAGCCGTCAACATCTTTACGATAATCAATTGTTTCAATCACTTTCTGCTCTGATATGTGTTTGGGTAAGGGTAATTGTACAATAAAGCCATCTACGTCAGCATTCTCGTTCAACTCACGTACCTTGGCTAGTAATTCTTCTTCTGTAACATCTGCCTCATAACGTATGAGGGATGATTTAAATCCGCAAACTTCGCATGCTTTTACTTTGGCGGCAACGTATGTCTCGCTACCTCCGTCGTGTCCTACAAGGATGGCTGCCAAGTGAGGACGTTTACCTCCACGAGCTACAATCTCGGCCACTTCTGCTGCAATCTCTTGTTTCATTTGTTCCGAGATTGCTTTTCCGTCAATTAATGTCATATTCAGTATTATTTTAGTTATTATTATTCTGCATTACTTCTTTTACTTTCAACTTCATATTATCGCCTCTAAGGTCTCTTGCCAAAATTGTACCATCAGGACTAAACAATATAATATGTGGAATGCCATTAATTCCGTACAGTTTCATTGCTTGTTCCTGGGTGTCCAACAGTTGAGGCCAGGTTATGTTTAGATCTTTGATTGCTTTAAGGATTCTTTCCGGCTTATCCCATGTGGCAATACCCAATACAATTAAGCCTTTATCTTTGTATTCGTTATAGATTTCTGCTAAATTAGGTATTTCATCACGGCATGGACCACACCAACTTGCCCACATGTCAGCCAATACATAATTTCCTTTGCCAACAAAATCTGAAAGATAAATATCTTTCCCATTCACGCTTTCTCCTTGCATATCGGCAAAAGGTTTACCTTCTGCAGTATTACTCAATGCTTCAAAGCGTTTGATAATTTCTTTCACGGTCTTCAATGAATGTAACCAATCACCTATCTCACTAGATAGGAGATTCATCTCTTCAGGTTTGCACATCATGCTATAGTGTCTAAAAGCATATTCTCCTACGCCATTGTCTTTATTGGCTAATAATTGTTTTTTTAGAAAATTGAGAAGAGAAGGTCGAAGTTTATTTCTAAAATAAGTAGTCCATATATCTTGCCGTTCTTTGAGGTCTGGTATTTTATTTTCAAGTTCTTTTGAATATTCATTTCCAACTTTTATAATACTATCTGATATAGCCATAGTATATTTAAGGGTATCATTCAAAATAGTTCCTGCTGAGTTATATGTGTAAACATTTACAATTGTAGTTCCTTTATCCAATATAAAATTGGTATAGTCTTTTCCTGCATCAATTCTGCAAAAATAAGGACTGGTTGTTTGTCCCTCGAACACAAAATTTTGATTTATAACTTGGGTACTATCTATTATTTTTTGATCATCATACCGCATAATGTAAAGTGTTTGCCCGTCAAGTGAGTTGTCTTTTAATTCCCCTTTTACTTTATAAGGATAGGTGGTTTGTGCATGGGCTAGTATGCCAAATAAACAAGCGGTTAGTAATAAGTAGTATTTCATGTCTGATAGATTATAATAGTTTTTCGCAAATGTAGAGCAAATAACCGAATAAAGCAAAAATCCCGCTGACTTCATTCCATTCATGAAATTAGCGGGATTTATATTTGAATAAATTCTTTATTTCTTCATTTTGGGCATCATCTTACCCATTTTACTGCCGGTTACCATTTTCATCATCTTGCGGGTCTGGTCGAACTGTTTCAGCAAGCGATTTACTTCCTGAATATTGGTACCGCTACCTTTAGCGATGCGCTGGCGACGTGAACCGTTCAGTATTTCAGGATTGCTGCGCTCTGCGGGGGTCATGGAATGGATGATGGCTTCTATGCTCTTGAAAGCGTTGTCGTCAATATCTATATCCTTAATAGCTTTGCCCACACCCGGTATCATTGAAGCAAGATCCTTCAGGTTACCCATCTTCTTAATCTGCGCAATCTGGCTCAGGAAGTCGTTGAAGTCGAACTGATTCTTGGCGATTTTCTTTTGCAGACGTTTGGCTTCTTCTTCGTCGTATTGTTCTTGAGCACGTTCTACCAATGATACGATGTCACCCATGCCTAAGATACGGTCGGCCATACGGGCGGGGTGGAACTGGTCGATTGCATCCAGCTTTTCACCTGTACCCACAAACTTGATCGGCTTGTTAACAACCGAGCGGATTGAAAGAGCGGCACCACCACGGGTATCGCCATCCAACTTAGTCAGTACAACTCCATTAAAGTCAAGTCGTTCATTAAATTCTTTGGCAGTATTCACGGCATCCTGACCGGTCATAGAGTCCACTACGAATAAGATTTCGTTCGGATTTACGGCTTTCTTGATGGCGGCGATTTCGTTCATCATCTCCTCGTCTACAGCCAAACGACCGGCGGTATCGACAATGACCAGGTCATAACCTTTCGCTTTAGCTTCGAGAATAGCGTTTTGAGCAATAGATACCGGATCTTTACTATCCGGTTCGGAGTACATAGGTACTTCAATCTGTTCTGCCAATACACGCAACTGCTCGATAGCCGCAGGACGATATACGTCACAAGCAACTAACAGAGGTTTACGATTTTTCTTGGATTTCAGCATGCGTGCCAGCTTACCGGAGAAGGTGGTTTTACCTGAACCTTGTAAACCGGACATCAAGATAACGGCAGGTTTAGAGTCAATGTTGATTTCAGCAGTTTCGCCACCCATCAGATTGGTTAGCTCATCATGCACAATCTTTACCATCAACTGGCTGGGCTTTACGGCAGTGAGCACGTTTTGTCCCAAGGCTTTTTCCTTTACGGTATCAGTGAAATTTTTGGCAACCTTATAGTTCACGTCGGCGTCTAAAAGAGCCTTACGTACATCTTTCAGGGTCTCTGCAACATTGATTTCGGTGATCTTTCCTTCACCTTTCAGAATTTTAAACGACCTGTCAAGTCTTTCGCTTAAATTATCGAACATAGTATCTAATTACAATTACTAAATTACAAATTACTCTTATTGAGGCGCAAAAGTACAAAAAATCCTTGTAACTGCCTTCTTTTGGAGTCAGAATATTATAGAGAGATTATAGCAGGATAGGTGAAAAGAATGGTAGGCCCTGCCGATGCATCGGATATAACCTGATACGTACCCCCGAAATGCTTTAACAATAAACGGTTGATTTCATGGCGTATAGATACTTCCTGACCCGAATTTTTCTTAGCAGCCAGCGGACTGTTTATTACCTTAAAGCACAGTATTTCACCATTCTTGTCTAAAGAAAATTGAATGTTTCGCGCTTCTTTTGACGCAGAAAATGGTCCCATGAATGTGCTGATAATCATTTGCATCAGTCGGTTGCAATCAGTATGGACGTTATATAATTCTACACTGTTTTGAAAATCGATTTGTAGATTCGGATTTTGCATGCAGGCAGTGCTGACTGCATCGTTGCAAAGCTGAACGATGTCGTAATCGGCTAATTGGTATTTCATCATGTCGGCTTCCAACCGGGAAAGGTCTAACACATTGTTGACCAATAGCATTAATTTCTCCGTATTTAGCTGTATGATATTTGAATAATCCACGCGAGCTTCTTCACTGATTTCCGCATCAGAAGCCATCAGTTGTGAGAAGCCGACTACACTATTGAGTGGCACCCTGATGGCATGGCTCATATTAGATAAAAAATGGTTCTTTACTTCGTTGGCTTCTTCAGTCTTGAGTACGGCTTCTTTTGTCTCTTTTTCAGACAATCGCAATGCTTTTCTTATTCGAATGATGCGCAAGGTGTAGGTAATGCATAATACTAATATGATGCCTACCATCACCAGTATGACGGTTTGTATATAGCCTTTTAGTCTGCTTTCTTCCAAAAGTAGTTGGTTCAGTTGATAGGTGTCTTTTATTTCATCAAGTTGCTGATTGGATACGGCGGTACTTAGTGAATCTTGTAATTGCGTGACTCTTTCGTAAAGGGGCAATGCCTCAGAATATCTCCCCATTGCTTTCAAAACATCGGCTTTGTAGGTGGTTTCTTTAGCAAAGTCCGATTCTCCGAAGTCGTACTTGTTTACAAAATGTATGGCACTGTCGGCTATTGACAAAGCTGTATTGTACTCCTTTATTTTAAGGTAATACTCGATACCTACATTCATGTAGGCTGCCAGGTAAGGCAGATAAGGTTGGGAGGTTATGTAAGTTTGTGCTTTTTCATAATGCTCTTCGGCCATTTTCAAATCATTGGTACCCATATAAAGACGAGTATAGAATATTTCAAGGAATAAACGCTGGTCATAAATAGGTTTTTGAGTTAATGGATTCTTGCTTTCCATGTCGTTCAGCACATGGTCCATCTTGTCCAGATATATTTTCAGATTGGCATAATTCTTTTTTTGTTCGCTGTAAGCAACCAGCTGGCATAAAATATTGATTTGAGCACCCGGATGGGAAAGTTGAGGCAGTAAAGCATAAAGCTTTTCTAATACTTCTCCTTCTTCTTTCCAGCGATTCGTTTCATGATAAATATTTGCCAGGCATTGGTAGACGGCTACTTTCCCATTTAGGTCATTAGTACTTTTAACCTTTTCGAGCATTTTCATAGCTTCATTATAGGCATATTCGTACTGCCGCTTGTAGATGTATATATTGATAAGTAGCTTTTTCGAATTGAAATAAACTTTCCAGTATTTAATCTTTTGGGCAATGGGGTCAACCAAGTTAACCCATTTGGCAATGCTATCCAGATCGCCTTCATTATTATAGTAATGTATAATGTGGAAATAGGCGGCATTACAAATGTAGTGACTATTGTTTTGCAATTTTGCCTCTTTATATAACTGAGCGGCGTATTCGAGCGGGTTAGAAGTATTTTGGGCATTGATGGCCAACTCTTCTAATAGTTGCAAACGCGTGGTGTCATGCGGGGTTGTTTTTAGTTTATTCAATAAACTGTCGGTTACGGATGCATTGCCCGCAAATACGTACAGGACATACAGACTAGCCATTATTATTATACAAACGATTCTTTTCATTTCTCTACCTCCTTATTTTGGGTGTTGGAATGAAGGGGATGGGTGAAAAGAAAACGGCAACCATTTTTGTATTCTGTATCAATCCATATTTTGCCTCCTAAATGTTCTACAATCAGTTGGCAAATGGATAATCCTAATCCACTGCCTTGAGCATTCTCGTCTAATTTCTCAAAGCGGTTGAATATTTTACTTTGCTTCTCGGGGGCGATACCGCAGCCGGTATCAGTTACTGAAAATAATGCCATGTCTTCTTGCAGCTCCAATGAAAGGGTGATGCTTCCTTCAGAAGTAAATTTGGTTGCGTTGATTAGCAAGTTTATAAGCAGTTGTTGCAAGCGGGCTTCGTCTGTATAAAGTTCCAATTGCTCAAGTGATGTTTGAAAAGTAACGCTAGCGGCCGTTTGCTTGATCTTTTCTACAGTATCGATAACATTCCGACATAATGAAACTGCTTCATAAGTGCCAAGCGAAAATTGCATTTTACCTTTTTCGAGACTCGACAAATCGACAACATCGTCAATCAACTTTAAAAGCAAGTCAGAGTTTTGCTGGATAATATCATTGCATTGTTGGCGAATTTCTTTATCTATATTGCTGTCTGTCAGTATGGCGGAGAAACCGGAAAGCGCATTTAACGGAGTTCGTATTTCGTGGCTCATATTTGACAAGAACAGGCTTTTGGTTCGTATCGAGTTTTCTGCGCTACTTTTTGCTTGGGTCAGCTTGATTTTGGAGGCGGCAAGACGTTTGTTCTCCTTTTTGATATGGATAACGAACAGAATGAACATCGCTAAAATGAGACTACCGCCTATAATCAAGTAAGATAACATGCGGTTCCATTGCTTTTGGTTTGCCATGTCGAGGCGGTCTACTTGATAAATGGTACGCAGTAAATTAATTTGGGCGGTATAGGCATGTGCATTGATAGAATCACGGTTTGTATTGATGCTTTGATATACTTCGCATGCTTCTTTGTCACGTCCTAATTGAGTATATATTTGGGCTATTGATTTTTTGATTCTCAGATAGTCGGTATATATATAACTATTTCTGCTGAAGTTAGTCAAATCTTTATAAAGTTGAATAGCCAAGTCTAAGTTTCCGGTTTGCTTGGCATATTCAGCTTGTATATATTTCAATGTGGTAGTGTGGAGAAAAGAAGGCTTCGCTTTATTGGCTGTCTCGGCTGCAATAATACTCTGACGGGCTTTGTTAAAATCTCCATTGTAGATATTAAAGTAGGCCTGGTAGGCGTGGAGTAAGAAGGGATTCAATAGGGTGTGTGCATAGATAATGCTCATCCTTTCCAGATAAACTTGTGCTTCTTCCATCCGCCGTAACCTGATGAGGGTAGGTACCAGCTGGATAAACACTCGTTCCTGTAATTTTTCGGAGTCATTTATCCGGTATATGATATTGATGGCTATCCGGTATTCTTCGACGGCTTCGGACATCATTCCGGCATTGATGTATGTATCTCCGAGTGCAAGGTATGATAAAGCAATTCCGGCGTCGTAGTCCATCTGCTGTGCTTGTGCCAGCATGGCATTGGCTTTATTTAGTGCTTCGGTAATTCGACCATTGAACGAATTGGCATATACAGCCATTTGTTTCATAAGAAACATGCGTTTGTAATCCTTATTATTCTGGTAATGAGTTACTATTTCATCCTCCCATTGAATAATGTCGTTTATGGATACGGCTTGAGAATAGCTGAAATTGTCCTCCATTAAGGTTTCTATGAGGCGAAGGTGTTTGTTATCCACTTCTTTTTCTGAAGAAAAAGCCCATGAATACATTCCAAACAATAAGGATATCAACAGTATGTTTGCTTTACTGATTTTCAATTCCTTTCCTTTCTATTCCTTTTTGAAGAGACATGATAATTTGCTACAAATGTAATCAAAAAGAGCAGAATAATGTTATTTATTCTGCTCTTTTTATTGCTTTATTTTATTTTCTAAGTTTTTAGCTGTTCATGCTCAATAGAAATTCGTCGTTGTCTTTGGTCTTTTCCAAGCGATCTTTTACGAAATCCATGGCTTCCAGCGGATTCATATCGGCAAGGTATTTGCGGAGAATCCACATACGATCCAATGTCTGCTTGTCTTGCAGTAAGTCGTCACGGCGAGTGCTGGATGCAACGATATTAACGGCCGGGAAGATACGTTTGTTGGACAAGTTGCGGTCGAGTTGCAATTCCATATTACCTGTACCCTTGAATTCTTCAAAGATAACCTCGTCCATCTTAGAGCCGGTGTCGATTAATGCGGTAGCAAGGATAGTCAATGAGCCTCCGCCTTCAATGTTACGTGCAGCACCGAAGAAACGTTTGGGCTTGTGCAGTGCGTTTGCATCCACACCTCCGGAAAGTACTTTGCCGGAAGCCGGAGAAACAGTGTTGTATGCACGAGCAAGGCGTGTAATAGAATCGAGGAAGATCACAACGTCGTGTCCGCATTCTACCATTCGTTTGGCTTTTTCAAGAACGATACCGGCAATTTTTACATGGCGTTCGGCGGGTTCGTCGAAGGTAGAAGCTATGACTTCTGCATTAACGGTACGGGCCATGTCGGTTACTTCTTCCGGGCGTTCGTCAATGAGTAGCATAATCATGTAAACTTCCGGATGGTTGGCGGCAATGGCATTGGCGATATCTTTCATCAAGATGGTCTTACCGGTTTTGGGCTGTGCTACGATTAAAGCACGTTGGCCTTTACCAATCGGGGCGAAAAGATCGACCACGCGGGCGGACATGGAATCGGAATATCCTCCTTTGCAAAGTTTGAACTTCTCGTCGGGGAAGAGGGGTGTAAGGTGCTCAAATGGAACACGGTCGCGTACGAAAGCCGGATCGCGTCCGTTGATTTTGGCTACTTTTACTAACGGGAAATATTTTTCGCCTTCTTTGGGCGGACGAATTACGCCTTCTACTACGTCACCGGTTTTAAGACCGAATAGCTTGATCTGAGACTGAGATACGTAGATGTCGTCCGGAGATGAAAGGTAGTTGTAATCAGAGGAGCGAAGAAATCCGTATCCGTCTTGCATGATCTCCAATACACCGGTGCCGGTGAGGATATCATCGAATTCGTAAGCCTTTTCACGCTCAATAGGTTTGCGCTCAGGGGCGGCAGGATAGTTGTCACCGTTATTATATGGCTGTGCAGGACGAGGTTGTTGTGCGGCAGGGCGCGGTTGATAAGCGGGACGATTATTGTTGTTGTTATTATTGCTTCCGTTATTATTGTTATTATAAGGAGCGTTGTTGTCGCGCGGACGTAGATGTGGACGCTGTATAGGCTGTTCGGCAGGTACCGGAGTTTCTGTCTTGGTTGCTTCGAATTTGCCTATAAGTTCGGAAGGCAGTTCTACTTTTTCAGTCGGAAGGTCTTCGATGGGAATGAAGTCGTCTTCCGGCTCTGTCAGGATAGGGCTTTCGTCCTTTACGACATTTTTATCCGCTTTCTTGACTACAGTTTTGGGTGCAGCGATCGGTGTTTTAGCTTCAACTTCCGGTTCCGGCTCTTTTTCTTTGCGAACTTCCGCTGTTTTAGGAGTTTCTGCTTCTTCCTCTTCTTTTGTTTTACGAGGACGTCCGGGCTTACGCTTGGGTGAAGTTGATTTCTTTTCTGCGGGTGCTTCGGTAGTAGCAGGAGTCGTAATGGCAGGAGTTGCGGTAGTTGCGGGTGCAGCTGCGGCAGGAGTAGTGGGAGCGGTAACTTGTGCTTTGGCAGGTTCTACTGCTTTGGTTTGTTCTTTGGCTACCGCGTTTTCTTCTGCTTTTGCTTTTGTCAGGTCGCCGTTTTTGTTAGCGGTAAATACTTTGTCTACGCCTTCTTTCTTAACAGTTACTCGCGAACGTTTTTGTTTATCTCCTTTGCGTTCTTCCTTTAGTTTATCGGCTGCTACCTTCTTAGTGGCACCGGCAATGGCTTGTTCATCAAGTATCTTGTAAACAAGTTCTTCTTTCTTAAGTGAGTCCGTTTTTTTGATACCCAGTTCCTGGGCAATAGTTTGCAATTCCGACAAATTTTTGTCGTTCAATTGAATGATATTATACATACAGTATATGTGTGAATGGTTTAATATGTTTTGAGAAGGCATACATACGAAGTTGCGCTCGTTGTTCGCAGCAACTTTTGCAAGTTTACCTTTTTGATTTATGATTATTGGGATATTTATTTATTGAACCGGAAATCTGTTTAACCGCCTTCACCTCAGTAAGGGGTTGCAGAATGTTTCAACGGCGCAAAGGTAATAAATATTTTTGGTTTCATAAATAATTCGCCTTTTTTTAAATTTAAAACTTTATCTTTGCTGTATTATCAAGATAAAATTATGGATATACACGAGGTTTGTTTAGTCACTTTTTCGCCTACCCACACTTCTAAACAAGTTGGAGCTGCAATTGTTCGCGGCATTGGTTGTTCAAAAGTGACAAATATTGATTTAACATTAAGCGCTATTGAAGGATTTGAAATTCCTCAGGATGCGTTGACTGTTATTTCCGTTCCGGTTTATGGCGGGCATGTGGCTCCGTTGGCATTGGAGCGGATGAAGAAAATTCATGCTAACGGTTCTCCCGTAGTTTTGGTGGTGGTTTATGGCAACCGTGCTTATGAAAAGGCGTTGATTGATTTGGATGCTTTCGCTTCCGGTCTCGGCTTTAAGGTAATTGCGGGGGCTACATTTGTAGGAGAACATTCTTATAGCAGTGCGAAATACCCTGTAGCCGCCGGACGCCCGGATGCGGAGGATTTGCAGTTTGCAGAGTTGTTTGGTCAGAAAGTGCTTGCTAAGGTTGCAAATGCGGCTGATATGGACAAATTGTACGGGGTAGACGTAACACGTATCCAGCGTCCCCGCCAACCGTTCTTTCCTTTATTACGGTTTATGCGCAAAATTATGAAGTTGCGTAAAAGTGGTGTACCCTTTCCTCGCACTCCGAAGGTGGATGCCGAACTTTGTACTCATTGTGGAATCTGTGTGAAGCATTGTCCTACAGGAGCCATCTTGAAAGATGATGAATGTAATACAATTGCAGAAAAGTGCATCAAGTGTTGCGCATGTGTGAAAAGGTGTCCGCAGAAAGCCCGTACTTATGATACCCCCTTCGCGGTACTATTGGCCGATTGCTTCAAAAGGCAGAAGGAGGATAGGATTATTGTTTAGTGATAAGTTATGAGTTATAAGTTATTTGTTATTTATGCTGATATTAATTATTCATATATACCGCATGGCAATAACTTATAACTTATAACTCATAACTATTGTCACCTGCTTCGTGTCTTCGTCTATGCGGAAGCGGTTGTCTGTTCGTTCTCCTATCAGCCAGATGATGTCTTTGCCACAGCAAAGTACCCATTGTTGTTCTTTGTCTGGAAGGGAGAATTTGCGGTTGGTGAGGTAATCGCTTACTTTTTTTGTGCCTTTCATTCCGAAAGGGACAAAAGTATCTCCTTGTTGCCACAGGCGTAAGGAGAGAGGGTGTTTTAGTTTGTCTGCGTCGAAGCAGGCCGTGTTTTTGTCGCGGGGAATAATGAAGTCCTGGCTATATGGCTGCTTGGTTATTTTCAAGACGGGTTTGGTTGGCTCGTGAATAGGGCATATCAGTAACAGGTCACGGTCTTTTATGACGCGAAAGCCGGGGCTGGCAAATACTTTTCCCGATTGTCCGTCTAAAGCACGATAGATATCTTTCACTTGGGCGGCATTGAATCCGAGTGGATATAAAATCTCGAACAAGATTGTTGCCGGTGCCGGTTCTTGTTGCAGGGCACGGATGTTTATTCCTTCTTCGGTTAACACTCGCTGTTTGGCATCTTCTACACCTTTATTATATATAGCGGCGGCTTCATTCAGGTTTTGCGAGGTTCTGAGTATGCTCTCTTTGACGGAAGGATTGATTTCCTGCATCATAGGGAGCAGGTTCAGGCGGATTTTGTTACGGGTGTATTCATCCTGAAGATTAGTACTGTCGGTTACATAATCTTGCTTGATATCTTGTAGATAATCAATAATCTCTTTCCGGTCCAGGCCGAGCAGGGGACGGACGATATATCCATTTTGAGGTTGAATGCCTCGTAGCCCATTGATTCCGGTGCCTCGGATAAGGTTGAGCAATAATGTCTCAACGCTGTCATCTTGGTGATGTGCTACGGCAATCACATTTGCACCGCATTCTCTTCGTATGTTTTCAAACCAAGCATACCTCAATTCTCTTGCGGCCATTTCAATTGAAATATGCCGTTCTTCTGCTTCTTTTTCTGTGTTAAAGTGAATGACGTGCAGTTGTACCCCCAAGTCTTTGCAAAGTTCTCGTACGAAAGCTTCGTCCCGGTTGGATTCTTCCCCGCGGAGGTGAAAGTTGCAATGGGCAGCTTCACAAGTATAACCTAATGTCAGGAGCAGGCGCAATAAAGCTACTGAGTCAGCTCCTCCGCTCAGCGCCACAAGTATCTTATCTTCACGAGAGAAGAGCTTGGCTAGATGGATGTATTGCGATGTTTTCTGCACAATCATTTTGCAAAGATACAATAAGTTTTGTGATTACTCGTGTTGATACTTGCTGCAATTTATGGAAGGTTTGTGCAGAAGTATGCTTCGCTTGTACCCTGATGAGGCTTTTCTATAAAACTAATATCTACTTGCCTGATATTAGTTTTCTCATTCGCTAGAAACTAATTTTTTCCTGCCTAACAATTAATCGTGCGATATATGTTGTTTATTCATTTGACATCTGTTCTCTATTCGTGCGACAACTGTCGAACGAATAGAGAACAGATGTCGAACGAATAGTTGTTAGGCAGGAAGAAATTACTTTCTAGTACATGAACGAATAATTTCATGCATCGTAATAATTAGTTTATACCAAACAGTGGCAAGCAATCTTATGAAGTATTGCTGAGAGGATAGTGCAGGAAGGCTGTTTGCATCTTATTTCTTCTTCTTATTTAAAAACGTTCTAAATTATTTGTGGCTTGTGAACATAAATCGTATCTTTGCACGCAAAAACCAAAAAGGCAGAAGACTATGCGTTTGTCCGAATTGAAAACCGGTGAGAAGGGTGTAATCGTAAAAGTGTTGGGACACGGCGGTTTCCGTAAACGGATTGTGGAGATGGGATTTATCAAAGGAAAGAATGTAGAGGTTTTATTGAATGCTCCGCTGAAAGATCCGATCAAATACAAAGTGATGGGGTATGAAATCTCGTTGCGTAGGCAAGAGGCTGCAATGATTGAGGTAGTCAGCGAGGAGGAAATAAAGCAACAGGTTGCCCAACCCGGATTTCACAAAGGGTTTAGTGAAGACATTCATTTGGGCGAAGAGCATTTGAAGCGTCTCGCACTAGGTAAGCGCCGTACAATCAATGTAGCGCTGGTAGGTAACCCCAATTGTGGTAAAACATCTCTCTTTAATATCGCTTCCGGTTCGCACGAACATGTAGGCAACTATAGCGGCGTCACGGTAGATGCCAAAGAAGGTTATTTCGACTTTCAAGGCTATCACTTCCGCATTGTCGACCTTCCCGGAACTTATTCACTTTCAGCTTATTCTCCCGAAGAAATCTATGTACGCCGCCACATCATTGACGAAACGCCCGATATCATTATCAATGTGGTAGACTCTTCCAATCTGGAACGCAACCTGTATCTCACCACCCAACTAATCGACATGAATGTGCGCATGGTCATTGCGCTCAATATGTATGATGAACTGGAGGCTAGTGGCAATACCTTGGATTATGTCAAGTTGGGACAACTTTTTGGTGTACCGATGATGCCTACCGTCAGCCGGACGGGGAAAGGTATCGACGAACTTTTTCATTTGATTATCAATATCTATGAGGGTGGCGATTTCCTGGATCAAAAAGGAAAAGTGCACGCCGAGGTTCTGAATGATTTGCGTAACTGGCATCAGGAATACGTTCCCGATCATGGTTTTGGCAGCCATAAAGAAGAAGGGGAACGCCCGCGTGGCTTTTATCGCCATATTCATATCAATCACGGTCCGGAACTGGAACGAAGCATCGAAGAGGTCAAACGGGTGATTAGTATTAATGAGAATATCCGTCATAAGTATTCTACTCGCTTTCTGGCCATAAAACTGCTGGAGAATGACAAAGAACTTGAACGCTTTATTCAAGAATTGCCCAATGGCGGTGAGATATTGGAGGTGCGCGATCATGAAAAACAACGCCTTCGTAACTCGATCTGTGAGGATAGCGAACAAGCTATTACCGATGCTAAATATGGTTTCATATCCGGCGCCTTGAAGGAGACATTTGTCGACAATCATCGGGATACGGAGCATACCACGCGTGTTATCGACTCTATTGTGACACATCGCATTTGGGGATATCCCATCTTCTTCCTTTTCATGTACCTTATGTTTCAGGGTACTTTTGTGCTCGGAGAATATCCCATGCAAGCCATCGAATGGCTGGTAGATGCAATAGGCAATCTGATACGCGATACGATGTCGGAAGGCCCTCTGAAAGATATGCTGGTAGATGGAATCGTAGGTGGGGTAGGAGGGGTCATTGTATTCTTGCCCAATATTCTCATTCTGTATTTTTGTATCTCTCTGATGGAAGATTCGGGTTATATGGCCCGTGCGGCTTTCATAATGGATAAGATTATGCATAAAATGGGACTGCATGGCAAATCCTTCATTCCGCTGATTATGGGATTTGGTTGCAATGTTCCTGCTATAATGGCTTCGCGCACGATCGAAAATCGTAAAAGCCGGCTCATTACGATGCTCGTTAATCCGCTGATGTCCTGTAGCGCCCGTCTGCCTATCTATCTGTTACTCGTGGGTACTTTCTTCCCGAACAATGCAAGCTTGGTTTTGTTGGCTATCTATGCGACAGGCATTATTTTGGCAGTGGTGATGGCCCGTCTTTTCACTCGTTTTCTAGTGAAAGGAGATGATACTCCATTCGTGATGGAATTGCCCCCCTACCGTATGCCGACGGCCAAATCTATTTTCCGTCATACATGGGAAAAAGGTGCGCAATACCTTCGTAAGATGGGAGGAATCATTATGCTGGCTTCTATTGTAATATGGGCACTCGGCTATTATCCGGATCATAACGCATACGAGACGGTTGCCGAACAACAGGAAAATTCTTACATCGGGCAGATAGGCAAGGCCATTGAACCGGTCATCAAGCCTTTGGGTTTTGATTGGAAACTAGGTATCGGATTGCTTTCGGGTGTTGGTGCCAAGGAGTTGGTAGTAAGTACATTGGGAGTTCTATATACGAATGATGCCGATGTGGATGCGGTTAGTCTTGCTGAGCGTATTCCGATTACACCATTGGTGGCATTCTGTTATATGGTATTTGTGTTGATATACTTCCCTTGTATGGCAACGTTGGTAGCTATTAAACAAGAATCCGGTAGTTGGAAGTGGGCGTTGTTTACGGCGGTCTATACCACTTTGCTTGCATGGGTGATGTCTTATGGTATTTATCGAATAGGAGGACTGTTTCTATGAGTAATTGGCAAGAATGGGTAGTTGGTCTGCTGCTGCTGTTGTGTGCAATTCGTATTGGCCAGAATGTTTACACTTTTTTTCGTAGGACAAAAGATAAAAATAATCCCTGTGCAAATTGTGCAACTGGCTGTGAATTAAAACAATTGTACGACAAGAAGCGTACGGAGTGCAGTGGAGCACGAAAAGAAACTAAGAAAAATTGCTGTGGATAGTTGGTGGTTTCAAAAAATGTACTACCTTTGCATCCGCAAACGAGAATAAAGCGTTCTTGAAAGATTGGTTCCTTGGATGAGTGGCTTAGTCAGCGGTCTGCAAAACCGTGTACGGCGGTTCGAATCCGCCAGGAACCTCCAAAGTGAAAAAGGATTAGAAAGGTAATTTCTAATCCTTTTCTCTTTATATATGTATCTATGCTCTTCTGATAAAAGAACTGTTATTTTGAAAACGCCCGATTTTATTGTAACATTAATGTAAGATTATTAAGCTCTAATTCATATATTTGTGCAGTGATAAAACAAACAATGACGACTCTATAACCTGCAAAGATGAAAAAGCACCTTTTGGTTCTGTTACTATTGATCTGCATTTGTCCCGGGTTAGCCGACGCGCAACAAAGGAATCCGGACAAACACATTGTGGTCCTGAGTGCCATAAATTTCGAAGACAGTGGTACAAAACATACTTTTGAATACATAAAAGATAATTTTGGAAAAAAGGGATATACGGTTGACGGTATTGCCTTACAGACACCAGGAGCTATTTCTATCGATGATTTCGAAGAGAAAAGAGAAAAACTGCGTGCTAACTATCCCACACCTCCTACGGCTGTTATATGTGTGGGAGATCCGGCTTGGCTGGTTACTAAACCTCTGTTTGATAATGAATGGAAAGGAGTCCCGACTATCATCTGTTATGCCCGAGATATTATGTATGAAGATGAGAAGTCACTCATACCAAAGTACAGAACAGACAATGACGTGTTGATTCCTACCGGTGAGATGACTAGAGGGTACAACCTCACATACATTGAGTATCCGTTCTTTTTAAAGGAAACGATCGACATGATGCAGAAATTTCAGCCCGAGTTAAATAAAATTGCATTTATTCATGACCAACGCTATGCCGGTGTCCGAAACCGGGATGCAGTGCGGGAAGCTGTCGAAAAATATTATCCTAAAATTCAATTTGAATCACTCTCTACCGAAACACTCACTACGGAACAACTATTGGACGTTTTATCTTCTTTAGACTATCGCACAGGTCTTATCTACAACTCCTGGTATAGAATGAAAGAGGACAATGACAACAATTATCTAAGTGATAATGTACAAAAAATGACCAATAGCTTTTCTGTTCCTCCCGTTTTCATTATTCAGGATTTTCCTATGGAGTCCGGTAATTTCGCCGGAGGTTATTATATACCTTCACAGGCATATCAGGAAGCTGTGGAACAGACCCTTCAGCAAGTATTGAACGGGAAAGAGCCTCATGATATTCCGCCGCCTCAGATTACTACGGCAAAGCTGTTTTTAAACTACCAACATTTATTGCAACATAATATCAGCCCTAATTTGTATCCTGAAAATGCGACCTATTTTCAGGCTCCTCCTCCATTTTTTGAGAAGTACAAAGTACATATTATCAGTACTGCTATTATTTTTAGCCTGTTAATAATGATTCTGGTTCTCCGTGTCCGCTTTATTGTTCAGAAGCAAAAACTGAAGAATGCTCTTAAAGCACAAGAATTAAGCAATAAATACGAGCTCGTTTTAAAAGCCAGCCGTATGTTGACTTGGACTTGGAATCTTCAGACTCAGATACTTGAATGCAATAATGTATATATGACGGAAAGGTTGGTGTGGAAGAAAGAAATAGACGATTCATTTAACATCACAGCCGAGGAAGCATATTCAGGTGTACATCCGGACGAAGTAGATAAGTTTAAAGATGATATACAGAAATTAATCCGTGGTGAAATCGAAGCCATTGATGAGGAGGTGCGGTTCTTGTCGAACAAAGGAGACGGGAGTTATGAATGGATACAAATGGTTGCAACGATTGGCGCTAGGGATCCTCACGGAACCCCTGTTCTGCTTACCGGTGGAGCTGTTATTATCAACCAGCGCAAAAAGATGGAACAAGAATTGAGGGATAAAGAGAAAGCAGAGGAGGCTAACCGACTAAAATCGGCCTTCATTGCCAATATGAGCCATGAAATCCGTACTCCGTTAAATGCGATTGTCGGATTTTCAAGCTTGATTGCTCAGATGTCTCTCAATGAGGAAGTCCAAGAGTTTTGTGTACTCATTGAGACAAACAACGAGCTGTTGCTACAATTGGTGAATGATATCTTGGATCTGTCTACTATTGAGGCCGATCAAATGGAGTTTAATTATTCCGAATTTAATGTATCCCCCCTCTTCCATAATTTGGAACAGATGTTTAAACTCCGTCTTAAACAGGGGGTGACATTGCATTGTGAAGTGCCAGAACAACCTTTTGTGATTTACTCTGAAAAGAACCGGCTGACCCAAGTCATCACGAATTTCCTGACCAACGCTTGTAAATTCACAACTCAAGGTTCCATTCATGTGGGATACAGGCCGGTCGAAGAAGGGCTTTATTTCTATGTCAAAGATACAGGGAAAGGCATCTCTGCCGAAAACATCTCGCATGTATTCGAACGTTTTGCCAAATGTGATACCTTCACTCAGGGGACCGGGCTAGGTTTGTCAATCAGCCAAACGATTATCGAGCACTTGCACGGTAAGATTGGCGTGGAATCGGAATTAGGCAAAGGAAGTACGTTCTGGTTTACAATTCCTATTGTTGAACCGGTGCAGTAGCATATATGGCATTTTTTGATGGATGAAACAAAGTTTACCATCCCGGATTTTGTTTCCAAAGGCCCCCGGTCATTTCTTCGCTAAGCATGCGAGGCTGAATGGGCAATAGATAATCACGCTCTACATTAAATTTCCATCCGTCTTTATATTCTGCCGTACTCAAAGGGACAATATAACGAAGTGCATCACCCGGTTTACCGCTTAAGGCAAGATTATTGCCGGAAGTTTTGTCGTAAACTAACCTATTATCATACGCCGGATGATTTTCCAGATTACTACCGATAAAGAGCGCACCTTTCGGCCATTTGCCCACGATCAGTTCGTCAGCAGCAGCCCAACGGAATATATCTTCCTGGCGACGTCCTTCACACGCTTTTTCAATGCGGCGTTCGCGCCGCACCGCCTGAATATATTTGTTTAAAGTTCGGAAAGCATAATCGGTTTCCGTATTATATTCTCGGTCAAAGTTTACAGCGGGCATTCCTACACGATCGCGCAAAGGCTGTAAAGCTTCCACTATTTTCTGTGCATTGGCAGCGCCGTCCAATTCGGCCAAAGCTTCGGCATAATTTAATAGAATATCGGCATAACGAAACTGGATGGCAGGTGTGGCACCTTTATCCAAGCCATCCAGGCTACCTGTATAATCAATCTGAACGTGCTTCAGCAAAGAGTAACCGGTCATATTCTGATTATAAGCAGAACTGCCGATTAGTGGTGGAACTTGATAATAAGGTGCTTTGTCGTCCGGGCGAAGCTGTTGTCCGGGCATGCAAACCGTTTGCCCTAAACGTGGGTCGCGCAGAGTGGGTTTCAGTTCATTGCCGAAAATCTTTTTTGCTTCTATCCGTTGTTCGCCGATGAATGGCTTACCATCAATCGTCAGATAATCATCGACTAAAGAAGCGTCAATGCCAACGCCGCCACCACCTTGGTTTAAGTAGCGGTCTACATTGTTACCTATTTGGTCGCCGTCATATTGTTTGAACCAAAGCACTTCAGGGTTGCTTGATAAATTAGTCGTCTGGAATAGTACACGATAATCATTCAGCTTATTGCCGGTATTATATATTTTCCAAATGCTCCGGTCCATCACATCCTTGGCGGCAGCGGCAGCTTGAGTCAGATAATTATGAATCTTTTCATCGGTTACGGTAGGATCGAAGAACTTGTCGCTTTTTGCTTTGTGATATTTCTCCCAAGTTCCTTCAAAAAGTGCCACTTCACTTTTCAAGGCACGAGCCACATCTTTGTGTATGCGCATTCCGGCACAGCTGTTTTCAGTGTTAAGATGCAAGATTGCTTTATCTAAATCCGCCAAAATACTATCGGCAATGACAGTACGGTTGGCACGTGGTGATTTCATCGCTTCAATGTTAGGATCTAGTGGAGTGCTTACCCACGTCAACTGCCCATAGCTGACAAACATCTGATAGTAATACCATGCACGAAAATAATAAGCTTCGCCTACATAGTGATTAAAGAGGGTGGAACCTTTTTCGGTGCAATTGTTCAAATGGTTCAGTAAGAAGTTCAAGTTACGAATTAGTGTATAGTTTTCTAACTTGACAGCGCTCCCGAGGCTTGTTTCTCCTGCCAAAAGAGTACTTACTGAACTGGATGTCATATTATCGCTATGTGTATCTGCTCCGGCAATGAATCTTCCGCCACCGGTGTCAAAGTCTTGCAGGCGCAAGCCATCTTCATAGAACTGATCTAAATATATTCTTATTTCTCCAGTAGTTTGAAACGGATTGTCGGCTGAAAGTACGCCTTCGGGCATCTTATTTAGATCAAAACAAGCAGTAAGGTTGAATAATACTGCGATCCCCCATAATATATTTATTTTCTTCATACGATTACCTAGTTATAAGTCAACAACTACGCCGAAAGATATCACCTTGTTCATAGGATAATTCTTACCAGCTTCATCCCAAGTAGAAGAGTTCTTTGTGAAGACCGCTTCTGGGTCGAACATGCCTATTAGTGGGGTGAATGTCAGTAAGTTCTCACCCGAAAAATATACCTGTGTTTTTTGCAATCCTACCTTTTTCAGCCATGTGGCAGGTAGGTCATAGCTGATAGTCAGATTCTTCAGACGGCAATATGCTGCGTTTTGAAGATATCTGTCACAAGTAGTCTTCGTTTTGTTGGCGAAAGGTATTACGCCATTGAGTGTATGAATATAAGGCTTCGGGTAATAAGCATCCTTGTTTGTCTCACTCCAATAATCCAAATGTTCTTTGAAAACAGTCACTTGCGCGTAAGAATCACTTCCCCAGAAGTAAGTTCCGTTTGGATTCCAATCGCGCTTAGCCACGCCTTGGAACATAGCGCTAATTGTCAAAGCTTTCCAGTTGATTGAACCATGGATGGTATATTGATAACGGGGAGTGTTATTACCTATTACAGTCATATCACCCATATCTTCAAGTGTATTGAGTCCGTTATCAATTTTGTTGTTGCCGTCCAGATTGCGGTATTTCACGTCTCCCGGTGTCCAAGCTTTGCCACTGATGAAAGTCAGATCGTAGGTTTTGTTATATTCATCAGCTTCTTCCTGGGTCTGAATCAGACCATCGGCACGGAACCCCCAGATTTCGCCGACTTTTTTACCTTTATACCAGTTATCCTTGGGGTTTGTATTGCCACCTTCATAAGCTGTGACTACTGCAGTTGCATCCGAAAGTGATCCGCCGATACTATATTCAATATCTTTTCCAATTCTTCCATGATAGTTCAACACCAGCTCCCAACCACGATTACGCATGCTGGCATTATTGGTATCGGGAGCTTTCGCACCAAAGAAGTCGGGAAAGTCTACGGCAGGGCCTAGCATATCTTTCGTATCACGTTGGAAAAGGTCGAACGAGCCAGTCAACCTATTATTAAAGAAGCCAAAGTCCAAACCAATGTTTTTGCTTTCTACCTTTTCCCAAGTGGTATTCAGATTCACTACTCGCGGAGCCTTGGAGTAGATGTGTCGGCCATCTGAGAATATATATTTTCCCAAACCCTGATCGTTCAGGTTTATTGTAGCAGCAAATGTATAAAGTTCTGCACCTGCCTGATTGCCAAGCAGACCATAAGAGGCACGAAGTTTTAAGTTAGAAATGACATTAGTTATTGGTATCATGAATTTCTCACGTATAATATTCCATCCTAATGATGCTGACGGGAAGAATCCCCACCGGTTGTCTTTGGCAAAGCGGGAAGAACCGTCATAGCGTCCGTTAAACTCCACTAGATAGCGTCCGTCATAGTCATAATTGATACGGCCAAAAAAACCGCGGGTGGCCCAACCATTGCGGGTGTCCACTACTGTTTTGTCACCTTCTCCCATTCCTAGGTTGGGATTCGAAGTAGAATAGAGTCCGGTGGTTGAGTTTTTCATATAACTATAAGAGTTATCTTCTTCCTGATAACCTCCCATTAGTGTGAAGTTATGATTATCTGCTAACGTGAAAAGATAATTTGTATATAAACTGATAGATTGATAACGGGTGCGCTCGTAACTACGGGTAAATTTTCCATCGGGATACACATCTAACTCGGCACGTATTCCCTTTGAAGTACTTACTCCGTCTGCTCCATAGATAAGCGGACTCGTATTCAATGCTTGGTATTCTATATTCATCAGTTCATGAGTATAATTAAAGAAGATGAACCAGTTTTTCAAAGGTTGTATCTCTAATCCCGTAATAAAGTTAAAGCGGTCACGTTGTGTATTGGTGTACGTGCCACTCTGTAAATAAGGAATCAAACTTAATTCGGTAAAGTTACCGTTCGGGTCTACAGGAGACACGGTCGGGCGAAAACGTGCCAGTGAATGATAGAAACCTTCGCTGAGTCCACCGTCGCCAAAGGGAGTATTATTATCAGAATGTATGAATTTGGTATTTACCTTCAGCTTCAACCAGTTAGTGATCTGAGATGTAACATTCGAAGCGAAATTGTAACGGCTGAAATCCATATCTGCATAGCGGAGAGCACCATCTTCGGAATAATAGCCTCCTGAAATATAGTATTGTGCTTTTTTACCGCCTCCACTTAAGCTGATGTTATGATTTTGCTTGAACGCCCAGTCTTTATAATGGAGGTCGAAATAATTAGTATTGCCAACACCCAACTCTGAGTTTTCAAAAGCAGGGTTCATATTCGCGTCTTTCGAAAGTTCAAACCAAGGATCAATACTACTTGGATCTTTCACATATTGTTGCAATAGCGCCATCTTTTCATCACTATACAAGCGGGGAGTACCTGTATTGGTGCACCCTGCATTCCAGAACTTGGCAAACTCATAAGAATCAACCATATCCGGCAATATAGTAGGTGCATTCCATCCCACAGTTCCCTGATAATTGATACGCATTTTGCCATCTTCACCTTTCTTGGTGGTTACCAAAATAACACCGTAGGCAGCGCGTGCACCGTAGATGGCACAAGCGGCAGCATCTTTCAATACGGAAATACTTTCAATATCATTCGGATTTACATCTGAAAGGTTCATTTCTATACCATCCACCAAGATGTAAGGATTGGCGTTGTTGTTTAGGTTACCTTGTCCGCGTAAAGTCAGTGTTCCGGTAGCTCCCGGGCGCCCGGCACTTGAATTGGTAACTATCAGGCCCGGTACCATACCTTGTAAGCTTTGTGTGGCATCAGATACCGGACGACGCTCTAAAGCATCTCCTTTTACGGAGTAAACAGAACCGGTCAGGTTTACTTTCTTCTGTACACCGTAGCCTACAATGACTACTTCGTCCAAAGCTTCGGATTCCTCGACTAAGGCTATATTGAAATTTGTTTTACCTTTAACGGGGTGTGCCTGCGTGGTGTATCCTATATAAGAGATAACTAAATTTGCAGTATCTGGAATGTTACTTAGTTCAAACCGGCCTTCTGTATCAGTAATTGTACCATTGTTGGTTCCCTCAATTAATATGCTGGCGCCAATGATAGGTTCTTGATTGTTTTTATCGATAACTTTACCTGTAATAGACATGGTTTGTGCTATAATTGCCGGCGAATAAAGAAACATAATCGACATCAATCCTATCAGGAAGGATAGTAGTTTTCTTTGTTTCATAAAAAATATTTTAAGAGTTCACTCTGTTTAAAGTATTAGAAGGTAAAGGTATATAAATTATTCCTTTCTAGCATCTTATTTCTCTAATTAATCTTTTTGGTAATCTTCAAAGTGTTACCTTTGCTGCAAATATAAATATAGTATGAGTGCAGGTTTAATTTAGAAAGATGACCGGTAAATTATATAAAAATGAAAGATAAAACACAAAAAAGCAACGGACTGACTATTCGAGTATTATTTCTTGTTTTCTGTTATGTTATTGGAAGTAATCCTTTTGTTTCGGCATCAGAGCCTGAACGATTATTGAGTACTTATCGTGTAGCGGATGTCCCTAACCCTCGTAATGAAAGCGCTTTCAATTGGGTTTGTAATCCAGACCATATACTTGATGAAAACTCTGTGCAGAAGGTGAACAATATGTTGTCTCAACTGGAAGATTCATTGAGTATTGAAGTCGCTGTTGTTGCGCTCCCGTCTATTGGAGAAGATACTCCGACCGAGTTTGCCCACAAGCTTTTTGAACATTGGGGGATAGGTAAAAAGGCGGATGATAACGGTTTGCTGATTCTTTTAGTGCTTGATCAGAGGAAAGTCACTTTTGAAACCGGATATGGCCTAGAAGGAGTGCTGCCTGATGCGATATGTTTTCGTATTCAGCAAAAAGCAATGGTGCCATGGTTTAAAAAAGGGGACTTTAATGAAGGAATGGTACAAGGAGTTGAGGCGGTAACGTTGACGCTTTATGGAAGCGATTATGAGTCTGCTTCTCAGAATACTTGGAGTAGCTATTGGGAGGAGGTTGTTGAGGTGTTCCGGGATTTTTGGGCAGACATACCGCTGGTTCCGCAACTTATATTTGGTTTTGTGCTGATACTGTTGAATGTCATTGTTGGCATTGTGAAGGTTAATGGAGCTCGTCCTAAAAACAACACTGCATCAGCCGCAATCCATGTTTTGACACATTATAGACCTTTTGGATGTGGATGCCTCATTCTCTTTTTTCCTGTTTGGCCTGCACTTGTCGTAGTATCGTTGTGGTATAAATATTGCCAGTACCGGCGTGTTGTTTTGCAGAGTAAAACTTGTGATTCTTGCAAAGCTGTAGCTCTACAACTATTGCCCAATGAACTTGCAGAGCCTTTGTTTTCAGCTTCCGAACGAATGGAAAACCATCTGAAATCTGCCATCCATCGTATCTATCGGTGTAATTCTTGCGAATGGACATTGCGATTCAATTCTGCCGTCACGAGTGAATATAAGATGTGTAATCAGTGCCATACTATTGCTCGTAAGCAGGTAGGTCCATGGGTTACAATTAAAGAGCCGACCTATACTGACAACGGTTTAGAAGTGGCAGACTACGTTTGTCAGATGTGTGGCGATAAAAAGCAAGCTAAACAAATGATTGCACGTAAAGTACGAAACACCAGTAGCACTAGCAGTAGTGGAGGGCATGGGCGTAGTGGTGGCGGCAGTAGGCGAGGCAGTTTTGGCGGTGGACGTAGTGGCGGTGGTGGTGCAACAAGTAGCTTTTAAGAATATTTGCTTATTGAATTCATATAGTTCATATTGACAGAATAAATGAAATTGTTACCTTTGTGAGGAAAATGCTGCCAGGTATTTTCTTTATTTATGCACATAATATAGATTAAGTAAGATGAAACAAGTAAAAGTAATGATTTTATGCCTCTTTGCTTTAGTGAGCATGGCAGGTATGGCACAAGAAGCCGATGATACAGGCTATATTGTGAAAGTAGGAGATATGGCTCCTGATTTTACAGTGAAATTGACTGATGGTAAAAGTGTCACTCTTTCAGAACTTCGCGGTAAAGTTGTGATGTTACAGTTTACGGCAAGTTGGTGTGGTGTTTGTCGCAAAGAAATGCCTTTCATAGAAAAAGATATTTGGTTGAAGCATAAATCTAATCCGGATTTCATGTTGATAGGTATTGATCGTGACGAACCGCTGGATAAAGTAATAGCTTTTGGCAAATCAACGGGGGTGACTTATCCTTTAGGACTTGATCCCGGTGCCGACATTTTTGCCAAGTATGCATTGCGAAAGGCTGGTATAACTCGTAATGTATTAATCGATAAAGAAGGACGTATCGTATTACTGACCCGCTTGTACAATCCTGAAGAGTTTGCAGGATTAGTGAAGAAGATAGACCAACTACTTGCGAAATAAATTAGAAATGCCCCCAAATGTTTTATCTAAACTTTTGGGGGCATTTTCTTGAAACAGTATCTTCTTTTATTGAAGGGTCAATTTAGCCAGATAGTCATAGTGCTTACCTTTTTTTACTAGTTCCGCTTTGAAACCATTTTCAGTAGCGTAGAGGCTCAGAGTTTGGAAATCAATATACAACCAATCAAACGAATCTCCTTTTACTTCTTTATATTGCATCTGGAAATCAACTTCTCCGTAATAATCACCGGCAAGGTCGATAACGATACTTCCGTCTTCCTCTTCAAACAGATAGCTTAAATCGCTGGAGTCCATGAGAACACATCCACCCGGTCGGAGCAGTTGCTTCATTTTCTTGAAGAAAGCGGGTAGATTCTCTAATTTACCAATAATACCGGAGCCGTTCATTAGCATTAAAATGGTGTCGAAGGATTCGCAAAACCGTTCATCAAAGAGATTGATTTGAGCAACGTTTTGTACTCCACGACGTTTCATTACTTCGATAGAGAGCGGAGAGATATCAATAGCATGTACCTCCTTACCAGCCTCTTGAAGAGCAAGACTATGACAACCGCTTCCGGCTCCGACATCCAGTATCCTACCTGTTGCCATGCTGAGCGCTGTACGTTCCAATAGTGGCATTTGCTTCTCTGCACGGAATAACTCTTTGACAGGAATTTCGTCTTCATCAAACTGTGAAGAGAAAACCCGTAGACGGTCGGCTCTATGATGCTCGAAGTAATCGGCTATAGCAGCTCCCATGGGATCTTTGTCAGCAGACAATAAATTGGTACTTATCATTACTTCTTATGTCTGTTGGCACGTTTCCGACGAATCTCCGCCTTCATTTTAGCTGCACCGGAGCCATGTTGTCCGGTGATGTAAGTTTTCTTTTTGGCTTTGGTCTTCACTTTGTTTTCTTCTTTAGGCTTGTCTTTTTTGCCTTTGAAAACAATGCCGCCCATTATAGCTTCTTCTATACTCATTCTATTCAGTTGATAGTTGTTATTTTACCGGGAGAACTTCAATCCAATAATCATCCGGATCATTGATGAAGTACAGCCCCATGGCCTTATTCTCAAAACATACCCAGCCATTTTCTTTGTGATACTCGCGTATGGCATCATAGTCACCGGCTACACGGAAGCAGAGGTGGCTTTCATTTTCTCCCAATTCGTAAGCTTGGGTATGATCTCTTAAACAAGTCAGTTCCAATAAGAAACCGGTACTTCCATCCGTAAGATATACCAAGGTGAAAGAGCCGTCGGACGACTCTTTTCGATGGTGTTCTTTCAGTCCCAATGCTTTTTCGTAGAATGCGATGCTACGTTCCAAGTTGGTGACATTAATATTAAAATGATCGAATTTACTTTTTACTTCCACTTTGTTAATTGTTTAGTTTATACTTTTTTATTTTACCATTGCTTTCAGGATTTCTCCTACATAAGTACGCGGCATACCTTCCATAGCGGCAGGTGAAGGGAGCTTTTTGCACTCCAGAATAACAGAAGGCTCAGTCTGACCGGTAGGATAGAAGCGAATGGTATATTTTTCTGCTTTCTCTATTTGTTCATACGGCTGATCGGGCGATAAGATGCTGAATATTACCGGTTTTCCGCTGACTTTACCAAGCGAACCACCTGAATTAGCAGTCATCATAGTCATATTGAACGGTTCTTCACCAATTACGATTACTAGTTTTCCTGCACCGGTTTGGATGACATCGGCAGACAGTTGTGCCGGAGCTACTTGCTTGTATCCTTGTGCCTGACTGGCAGTTGCCGGAACAGAAGTTGCTGCGGGTTTCTCAACCTGAGTTGCCGGAGTAATTGGAGTTGCCGGAATAACCACTGCTGCTTGTTGTGTAGGAGCTGTTTCCTGAGCCTTTGGAGATTCCACGGTTACTTGTTGTTTCGGAGTAATCACGATAGGGCCGGAAGCAACTACTGTTTTTTCTACTTTCTTTTCTTCTTTTTTCTCTTCTCCGGCAGCTTTGATGGTAGTTGCACTAAGTGCGCCGGTTACTCCTTCGGCTAAATCGTCTACGAAATCCACAGTTTTTCTACGCCATTTGGCAAGACCGCGTACAAGTTTGTCCTGAGCTTTGTTTAACGCATACTTGTCTACGATCCATTCTTCAGCGGTATATTTCTCTTTTCCTTCGCGGTAGTTAAAGCGTATTTTTTCAACTTCAAGCGTACACTTCTCGGGCTGGCAGGTGACGGTGAGTTGATAAAGAATTTTGGTACGGTCCAGTGATAAAGCACTCGAACTGAAGACAATCCATTCGTCGCCGGTGCCTACAATCTGTCCTTTTTCTTTGTCGGAGAATACCACGCGGCTATTGTTCTCATTCTTTTTCAGACGGCCATTCATCCAGTTGATGACACGGTCGAAGATTTCATTCTGCGACATTCCGGGGATGCTGAATTCTTTGGTAAATACCACTTTGCCGTCTATCTCGGGCACGGCGCCGACTAAGTACTCACTGTCATCTTTCTCATCATCTTTGTCTTTATTTTGCGCTTGCAGCATAGCAGGCAGGCAGAAACAGAAAAGTACAAAAAGAAGTTGTGTTAAATTTTTCATAATAGTATGCCTTATTAAATGATTAATTATTGATTGTCAATGTTGAAACTTTGCCCCCGGTGGGTGATAGTCAGAAAGCGGCATCCATTGCTTTCGGCGAATTGCCGGAAAGCGTTACCTCCCTGATAGTCTTCACTGAAGTGCATCGGTACAAAGATAGCGGTTTTTATCCGTTCTACGAATTGTTCCGCCCCGCGCATGTAATCTTTTCCGATACGGCTATCTACCGGAAACATGGCCAAGTCTAGCGTAGGAGCTGTTTGTTGGAGCGTTTTTACTTCTGCAAGAAAGTCACCTTCGGCTTTACATATTTCTTCGGGAGTAGATTCTTCGCTCCAATGCCAGTTATTCAGGTCGCCGGAGTGGAAAATGCGTTTGCCTTGCAAGTCGATAAGAAAGGAGATACCCACGTCGGTGGAACCGAATGCTTCGATACGAATATTCTCGTCTTCATAGATATCACCTTTGTTGATGAATGTGGCATCGTCTGCCGATGCACGGCGATGCTTCAGGATATCTTTGGAGAAAACATATCGGATATCGGGACGCCGGGTCTTCCAAGAAAGAATTTCGCGGTTAAAGTGGTCGGGGTGGAAATGAGAGCACAGTACATAGAGTACGCCCGGTTTTTCCAAGAGATAGTCATGCACGATGCCTTTATTATAAACCTCTTCCGAGGAATCTTTATAGTAATCGATAATGACCGTCACGCCGTCCGCTTCAATCGCGAAACCGCTATGATATATATAATCAAGTTTCATATACAGATTGAATTATAGCGCAATATTACAAAAAACGCTACACAAACTTCCGTTTAAGCTGTTATTTTATGTCAAAGGTTTACATTGGGACCTCGATAAAGAGTATATGAGAGTCTTTTAATGTTTCCAATTCAAAGCTGCGTGCTTCGTATATCCCCAAACCGTCACGGCGTGAAAGCACGGTATCGTCAACCTTTACTTCACCCTCGATGAGGAATATATAAACACCTGCATGCGATTGATGCATGTGATATTCAATCTTTTTGCCAGCTTCAATTTCACCTATGGAGAACCAAGTCTGTTGCTGCAATTGGGCCGGTGCATCACCATCGGGAGATACGATAAGTGCCATTCTGTTTTTGTGCAGAAATGGGCGGATATCATAATCCTTGTATACAGGAGGTGTATTTAGTTTTTCCGGCATAACCCAAATTTGCAGAAATTCTACTGGTTCTGTTTCACTGGCGTTCATTTCGCTGTGATAGATTCCGGAGCCGGCACTCATTGTTTGAATGTCTCCTACGGTGACGACACGGCTGTTCTGATGGCTGTCTCCATGCTTAAGTTTCCCTTTTAGAGGAATGGATATGATTTCCATATTCTTATGCGGATGAGTGCCGAAACCTTTGCCCGGTGCTACACGATCGTCATTGAGCACGCGCAAAGCTCCGAAATTCATGCGGCGTGGATTATAATATTCATCGAAACTGAATGTGTGATGGCTATCCAGCCAGTCGTATAGGGAGCGTCCCCTGCTTTCTGCTTTGTCTAATACCTTTTTCATGATTTAATATTCCTTTATTATTGGTTTATCTTTGAATAACATTTCTATAGCCGTAAAGTTTTAATAAAAAGTTATAAGTTATTTGCTTATATATAGAGCTGCGCCATCATACCGCAGGAAAAACACAAACAAATAACTCATAACTTATAACTCATAACTATTTTAGTGCTTCACTTCATTCTCTAGAGGTTTATGGTTCATAAAATCTTTGATATTCTGCAAAGTGGTCGATGCAATATTAGCCAACGCTTCACGAGTGAAGAAGGCTTGGTGTGAAGTAACGATTACATTATTGAATGATAACAGGCGAGCCAGCGTATCGTCATCTATAATCTTATCGGACTGATCTTCATAAAAATATTCACCTTCTTCTTCGTATACATCTAATCCTGCCGAACCGATCTTCTTGTTCTTTAAACCTTCTATCAATGCATTGGTATGAATCAGTTGTCCACGTCCGGTGTTTATAATCATCACACCGTCTTTCATTTTACTGATGGAATAGTCATTTATAAGATACTTGGTCTGTTCCGTCAAGGGGCAGTGCAGGGAGATAACGTCTGAATTATGGTAAAGCTCGTCCAAAGAGGTGTAAACAACCTGATTCTCACGGGCAAAATTATAGTCGGGATAAAGGTCGTAAGCCAGAATATTCATTCCGAATCCCCGTAAGATGTTGATTAACTTCTTGGCGATTTTTCCGGTACCGATGATACCTGCTGTTTTGCCATGCATATCAAAACCTAATAATCCGTGGAGTGAGAAGTTACCGTCGCGGGTACGCCAGGTGGCACGTGGGATTTTCCGGTTGAGTGATAACATGAGTGCTACGGTATATTCTGCCACAGCATAGGGGGAGTAGGCAGGAACGCGAACCACGGTTATCCCGTTTTCGGCAGCAGCTTGCAGATCGACATTGTTATATCCCGCACATCGTAAAGCCAGAAGTTTCACGCCATTGGCTGCCATGAGCCGGATAACTTCGGCATCAGCTGTATCGTTTACAAAAATACAAACTGCATGTACGCCTTGTGTTAATATAACGTTATGCTTGTTGAGGTGACCTTTGTAATAACGAAGTTCAAAATCGAATTCCTTATTTTTTTCATTGAATGATGCCTCGTCATAAGGCTTGCTTCCAAAAAATGCGATGGTGTATGATGCCATAATTGTATAATTTTAGAGTACTACTAAAAAAGAAAAAAACAAGCGTAAGGTTTATAAAGTTCGCTTTTATGGAATAGATAAGTTTTTTTGTGGCTTCTTGTATGGATGTACTTCCGGTAGTTTGTTTCAATAGAAACTATTTAATTTTTCAATTAAAGTATTCTCGTTTTGTTATTTTCTGCACAAATTGCTTTTTTATGTGCCGTATTGTTGTACCTTTGCGCCCGAAAACAATTAAAAAAGATTTAGATGAGAAAATTTTCGTTGATTGGCATTGCGATGCTGATCGTTTCAATTCCAACTTTTGCTGGAGGTCTCTTGACGAATACAAATCAACATGCAGCCTTCCTTCGTATGTTATCACGTGGTGCCACAACTGAAATAGATGCAGCTTTGTCCAATCCTGCCGGTTTGGCTTTCTTGCCGCAGGATGGTTTCTATGCGGCTCTGAGTATTCAGAGTGCTTTCCAGACAAGGAATATCGACGCCTCATGTGAGGGGCTGGGGCTGAACAAATATTATGAGGGTAAGGCATCTGCGCCGATCATTCCCAGTGCATTTGCTGCTTATAAAAAAGGTGACTGGACGATCTCCGGCTTTTTCGGTATTACCGGTGGTGGAGGAAAGGCTTCATTTAATGACGGTCTTCCCATGTTCGATGCTATGGTAATAGGCGGATTGGGATCTAAAGGTATTCCGGGTAATGCTTATACGCTGAATAGTTACATGGATGGCAAGCAGTACATCTATTCGCTGCAATTGGGCTTGACTTATAAAGTAACGGATTGGCTTTCTGCTTTTGCCGGTGGTCGCATGAATTATTTCACAGGTGGTTACCAAGGTGCATTGAATGCCAGCTCTGCCACCATTTTGCCTTCACCTGCCGGAGGAACGTTACCTGTTGGTACTGAACTTATCGGTATTGACTTGGATTGTAGCCAGACTGGATGGGGATTTACTCCGGTAATCGGCCTGGATGCTAAGTTGGGTAAACTGAATATTGGTGTAAAATATGAGTTCAAAGCTAACCTGAACATTGAGAATGATACCAAAGCTAACTCACTTCGTATGATAGGTGCTCCTGAAAGCGAATTGGAGGACTACAAGCATGGTGTGAATACTCCGAACGACATTCCTTCAATGCTGTCTGTAGCTGCTGCTTACGAATTTCTGCCGGTGTTGCGTGCTTCTGTAGAATATCACTTCTATGATGACAAGAGTGCCGGAATGGCTAATGGCAAGCAGAAGTTCTTAACAAAAGGAACCAACGAGTATTTAGCAGGTATCGAATGGGACATAATCAAGCGACTGACGCTGAGTGGTGGCGTTCAGTTTACTGACTACGGATTGTCTGATGACTATCAGAGTGATACCAGTTTTTCTTGTGATTCCTATACACTGGGTTTCGGTGCAAAGGTAATGTTGAGTGAAAGGGCTAATCTGAATGTAGGTTATATGTGGACCACTTATGAAGATTATACTAAAAACTCTAAAAACTATAATGGCACCGGACTGAGTGGTACGAATGTATATAGCCGTACCAACAAGGTATTCGGTGTAAGTCTTGATTATAGATTCTGATTTCACAATCCTTTATATAAAGCGAAAGCCGTCTCAAATGTTGTGTTGAGACGGCTTTCTCCTTTTTATATTAGGTTGGATTAGAACGAATACTGCACCAGTAGATTCAATCTATTAGCGTGGTTCGTTGTATTATCGTAGTTCGTACGCCACCCGCGCAAATATTCAGCTCCTACCTGCATGTTAGAAGTCACATTCCAGAAGAGGTTGGTTACAAGATATTGTCCGTATTTGTAATAGCCCGGTTGATTGTTTGGATAACCATTCTCCGAATAAAGCCGGGATGCACTGTAACTGGTTGATACAAACATTTTGGGGCAGATATTATATTGTATTCCGGCAAACCATCCCATCATGGGCAATGCTTGCATCTTTCCTTCTTTTTCAGGATCGGGCACTAAGTCTACATTCAGGTTGCTCAAGTCATTAAAGTATTCGCCAATACCTTTTCCGTAGGTAGCTTGACCGTAGAATTGCCATTTGCTACCCAGTGTGAAGGTAGTAGAAGCTTGTACGCCGTAGCCGGAAGTGGAATGCGCTTTGTCGCTCATTGAGCTTGTATAGGTCATGTTGCGATACATGCCTCCCAAACGGAAGTGGCTGGTACTGTTCCAGTCATATTCGGCATAAGCCACAAGGTCGGGCATACGCTGTGCGCCAATGTTAAGATCATTGTTGGTTGTTCCTTGTACGGTGGGGACTTCAATAGACCCGTGAAGCTTGAAGTTCTTTATCTTGTTGAAAGTATAACCTACTTGGGTAGAACGATAGAAAGTACTTCCATTGGGACCTGCAAAGTCGATGGTAGGGGGCAATGCACCTAAGTCCATGAAACTGCCGTAAGTATAACCTGCGGTTATATCATGGAAAGAAACGTACGCATTGACCAAACGGAAAAACTTGCTGCCGCCACCACGGAAGTCACCGGCGGTGTATACTACGAAATCGCCCAATATCTTGGAGTGTCCTACCAATTTGAGGAAGATTCTGGAAGTAGTGGCATCCATCTGGAACTGGTTCTTTATTTTGCTTGAATTGGGTATCAGTGAAGGGTAGAAGTCGATATTGTCTACAATTCCACCAAAGTCATACTCTGCCGTACCACGTACGTAGCCACCAATACCAAGTGCATACTTTCCCTTTTTATCCATCAATAGGAAGCGTGGAGCTTTAGGATCATGGAAGTAGGGTATTTGTGTCTCGTTCATGATGCGGATAATTTCATCACCTGCCTTGTCAATAGTAACCAGGACTACACCATTAGGCGCATCGTCTTCAATAATCACTTTCTGTTGTGCGTGTGCTGCGGATGTTGCAAGTCCCAAGCCACACGCTAGAAACACTGTTTTTAAGATTGTTTTCATTTAAGTTAGGTTTTAGTGAATGTGCTTTCAACAACTTAATTTCAAAATGGTTTTGTGGAGAGTGGAAGAAAACGTATCTTTGCGCCCGATTTAACTATTACAAATTTCAAATAGCGTTTTGTACAAAGTTGAATTGTAAATAATATGATGCCGTGAATAGCGGTCGTGTATTCTAGAACACCACGTAAAAAACAGGATTATGAAGCAAAAAGTATCTGTACCTTTTATGCTGCTGGGCATTCTATTTAATGTCTGTCTGATAGCGGCAAATCTTCTTGAAACCAAAGTGATCCAGGTTTTCGGTATTACCGTGACTGCCGGATTGATTGTATTTCCTATCTCGTATATCATTAATGATTGTATCGCCGAAGTGTGGGGCTTCCGCAAAGCACGTCTCATTATCTGGAGTGGTTTTGCTATGAACTTCTTTGTGGTGATGTTGGGGTTGATTGCCGTAGCATTGCCTGCTGCACCTTTTTGGGAAGGTGCGCCCCACTTTAATTTCGTCTTTGGTATGGCGCCGCGTATCGTGGCTGCCAGTCTGATGGCATTTTTGGTGGGCTCATTCTTGAACGCATACGTAATGAGCCGTATGAAGGTGGCAAGTGGCGGTCGTAATTTCTCGGCCCGTGCCATTTGGTCCACGGTAGTGGGGGAGACGGCGGATTCATTGATATTCTTCCCGGTAGCCTTCGGCGGAATCATTGCCTGGCGGGAACTGATGATCATGATGTGTGTGCAGGTTGTCTTGAAGTCTTTGTATGAAGTGCTGATATTGCCTGTAACCATTCGGGTAGTAAAGGCTATCAAAAAGATAGACGGGAGCGATGTCTACGACGAAGGAATTTCTTATAATGTATTAAAAATCAAAGAACTTTGAAATTAGTTATAAGTTATTAGTTATAAGTTATTTGTTGGTGTGCCATGCGGAATGGTAGCGCAGCTAATCACTAATCACTAATCACTAATCACTAATCACTAATCACTAATCACTAATCACTAATCACTAATCACTAATCACTATTTTATCATGAATCGAGATACAGCATTGGTCGTATTCAGCGGTGGGCAGGACTCAACGACTTGCCTTTATTGGGCAAAGCGTGAATTTAAGAAGGTGTGTGCCCTGAGCTTTCTGTATGGTCAGAAGCATCAGAAGGAAGTGGAACTGGCACGGGAGATTGCAGTGAAGGCAGGAGTGGAGTTCGAGGTGATGGATGTGTCATTCATCGGTAAACTGGGACAAAACTCATTGACCGATACCAGTATCGTTATGGATCAAGAGAAGCCGGAAGCTAGTGTTCCGAATACTTTTGTGCCCGGACGTAACTTGTTTTTTCTGAGTATTGCGGCCGTTTATGCCCGCGAACGTGGTATCAATCATATTGTAACGGGAGTTTCTCAGACTGATTTTAGCGGTTATCCCGATTGCAGGGATACCTTTATCAAGTCGCTCAACGTGACGCTGAACTTGGCAATGGATGAGCAATTTGTCCTCCACACTCCGTTGATGTGGATTGATAAAGCAGAAACGTGGGCATTGGCAGATGAATTGGGAGTACTCGATCTTGTGCGCAATGAAACGCTTACTTGCTACAATGGTATTCAAGGTGATGGGTGCGGACATTGTCCTGCTTGTACGCTTCGCCGGGAAGGGTTGGAGAAATACTTATTAATGAAGAATGAAAAATGAAGAATGAAGAATTGGCTGCGCTGTGTGTGGGGGGCGGGATGATTCTTTATAAACGTTGATAAAAATATATCTTATGAAATTAGAAGAACAATTATCCTTATTAGGAAGAACTACTGAATATAAGCAAGATTATGCTCCCGAGGTATTGGAAGCTTTCGATAATAAACATCCCGATAACGATTATTGGGTACGTTTCAATTGTCCTGAGTTTACCAGTCTGTGTCCTATTACCGGTCAGCCGGACTTTGCAGAAATTCGTATCTGTTATATTCCCGATATTAAGATGGTGGAGAGCAAGAGTCTGAAACTCTATCTTTTCAGCTTTCGCAATCACGGAGCTTTCCATGAAGACTGTGTAAACATTATCATGAAAGACCTTATCGGTTTGATGAATCCTAAATATATTGAAGTTACCGGTATCTTTACACCGCGTGGCGGGATTTCTATTTATCCTTACGCCAATTACGGCCGCCCCGGAACTAAGTTCGAGCAGATGGCGGAACACCGGCTGATGAACAGGGAATAAGTGGCGGATGTTTAGCGTACGGGGGTGTAATCTATATGCGCTTCTTCATCGGTAGCTTCAAGTTTGCTTTATTCTGTTGTTTGTACAAACATACCATTTATTTTGTAAATCCCCCGCTATATTGTTCCAATTTTTGTACGAACGAGCAGAATAAATAGTACTTTTGCACAGATTTTATGAATTAAAACACATATTGCTATGCGTAAGATTTTAGTAAGCATCTTTATTCTGTTTGTTGCCATATCCGTGAAAGCACAGACGATCAGTGGTATTCGTATTGACGGAGGAAATGATGTGATAATTGTATACATTGGAGGTACCCAGATGTGTCTGCCTACCACTAGTTGCTTTGTGGCTAACCTGAAGGCGGGATATTATCAAATTGAGGTGTATTCAAGCCGCATTGTTCGTCAGGGAGAACGCGCATCGAGGGGGCAGAAACTTTACAGCGACCGGGTGTATTTCAATGGATCGGGTGTGAAAGATATTTATGTGGGTAATAATGGAAGTTCCCGCCCGGGAAACAGACCCAATCAAGGTGGGAATTATTCCGATTATGAAGAAGATGACGACGTGATGAGCGCAAGAGTGTTTGACGCTTTCTATAAAACTGCGCAGAGAGAAACAAATGATGCCAATCGCATCAAGGTGATTGACTCTGTGATAGGTACTACCAACTTTACGTGTGCTCAGTGTTTGCGTCTGACAGACTTGTTCCGTTTTGATGGTGACAAGATGATTATCATGAGAAAAATGTATCCCTATTTAGTAGATAAACAAGCATTCTTCAGTCTGATTGGGTCTTTGAAATACTCGGAGAGCAAGGAGGCGATGAATACGTTTGTGAAAAACTATAAAGGGCAGTGATTCGTGATTAATTCTACCATTCGAGATAATGAATATACCTATCAATAGCTATTGCATACTACCTATATATTGGGTAACCTCGATTGAGAATTACCTAGAATAGGCGATTGTACAGATGACTGCTTATTGTGAACTTTGCATCCGGTAAAAGTAATCACATAACAGTTATCTAAAGTTGAAAACAACTACATTAAAAATCTCTCTTCTGCTGCTGACCTTCTTCTCCGTCTGTGCCTCGGCACAAGAGAAAGGAATGATTTCGGGCAGAATCCTATCTACAGAAAAAGAAACCGTAGATTTCGCAACCGTTTATCTGAAAGGTACCAGCTATGGCGGAACGACGAACCACGAGGGTATTTATCATCTCCATGCGCCTGCCGGCAACTATACCTTAGTTGTATCGGCAGTAGGCTATAAAACGGTGGAAAAAGCGGTAGCACTCACTGCCGGCAGCCGGGTAAAACAAAACCTGACCATTACCCCCGAAACCCAGCAACTGGACGAAGTAACCATCGTCTCCACCGGTGTAAGCCGGGTGAAACGTTCTCCGTTCAACGCCGTTGCGGTAGATACCAAGGAATTACAGAATACGACCAAAAACCTGAGTGACGCCCTGACCAAAGCGCCGGGCATGAAGCTCCGCGAATCGGGTGGGGTAGGATCGGACATGCAACTGATGCTGGACGGGTTTAGCGGCAAGCATGTCAAGGTGTTTATTGACGGCGTGCCGCAGGAAGGCGTAGGCAGTTCTTTCGGACTGAATAACATTCCCGTTAACTTTGCCGACCGCATCGAGGTATATAAAGGAGTCGTTCCGGTTGGTTTCGGCACCGATGCCATCGGCGGAGTCATCAACATTGTGACTAATAAGAAGCGTCGCCGCTGGTTTTTGGATGCTTCCTATTCTTACGGTTCGTTCAATACCCACAAGTCATACGTAAACTTCGGGCAGACCTTCAAGAACGGTTTCACTTACGAGATCAATGCTTTCCAGAACTACTCGGATAACGATTATCATGTTTACTCTCCCGTAGAGAATTTCGAGACGGGGCAGATAAACCGTGACAAAAAGGAGCGTGTGAAGCGTTTCAACGATACGTTCCACAACGAAGCTATCATCGGAAAGATAGGGATACTGGACAAATCGTGGGCAGACCGCCTGATGTTGGGGTTCACCTATTCTAATATGTATCAGGACATTCAGACGGGTGTCCGCCAAACCATCGTCTACGGAGAGAAGCACCGCAAAGGGCACTCGCTGATGCCTTCTTTAGAGTATGGCAAACGCAATCTTTTTACCAAAGGGCTGGACGTGGTGCTGACAGCCAATTACAACAAGAACTTGACAACCAACGTCGATACCGCTTCTTATAAATACAACTGGCTTGGAGACAAGAAGTTGATGAACTCTCCCGGCGAGCAGTCTTATCAGTATTCCGAGGCGAATAATAACAATTGGAACGGTACCTTTACCGCCAACTACCGCCTCGGTCGTGCGCATACTTTCACCTTCAATCATGTGCTGAATGCTTTCAGGCGTTCCAATACTTCTTTGCTTGCCAAAGAAGCTACTGAAGATGCCATTGCCAAGGAAACCCGCAAGAATATCTCCGGTTTGTCCTATCGACTAATGCCGTCCGAGCACTGGAACTTCTCTGTATTCGGTAAACTCTACAATCAGTATGTGGCAGGTCCGATTGCTACGAATACCAATCAGGATAACTATGAACGTACCACCCGTAGTGTAAGTTCGATGGGGTATGGCGCTGCCGGAACTTACTTCATATTGCCCGGCTTGCAAGCCAAGTTGTCCTACGAAAAGGCTTACCGTCTGCCCACCATCGAAGAAATGTTCGGTGACGAAGACCTCGAAATGGGTGATATCGGCATCAAGCCTGAAAACAGCGACAACGTGAACTTCAATCTGAGTTATACACGCAGCTTCGGCAAGCACTCCGTTTATGTGGAAGGCGGATTGGTGTATCGCAATACACAAGACTACATCCAGCGTAACATTGCCGACCTGAGCGGAGGCAAGTATGCCGCCACTTACATCAACTACGGCAAGGTGCTGACCAAAGGCTTCAACTTCTCGGCACGTTACAGCTTTGCCCGTTGGGTCAGCGTGGGAGGTAACTTTACGCAGATGAATGTGCGTGACAACATGAAGAAGTCCATCTCCGGTAATGCCGACAACCTGGCTTACGGCGAACGCATGCCGAACTTGCCCTATATTTTTGCCGACTCGGATGTGACTTTCTATTACCGCAACCTTGGTAGAAAAGGCAATACACTGACGGTGACTTACGATAATCAATATCTGCATAGTTTCACCTATTACTCAGCCATCTTCGGTTCGAATAAAGGAGAGTATGTAGTGCCCGGCCAGTTCTCGCACAACCTGGCGCTCTCTTATAGCTTGAAGAACGGACGTTACAACGTGTCCTTCGAGTGCCGCAACCTGACGGACGAAAAGCTATACGACAACTTCAGCCTTCAGAAAGCCGGACGGGCATTCTATGGAAAAGTACGTGTGTATTTTGGGAATTAATAAATCAATAGTTTTAAATATAAAGGTAAAAACCAACATGAAAAAGAATTTCTTTTTAACAGGAATGATTGCCACTGCATTGGCAAGTTTGGCAATGACCGCTTGTACGGACTCTGACGACGTGACCGGTGGCGGCAGTGATAAAGGTAAAGGTGAGTTCGTTCTCGCCACATCTACTACCGGTTCAGGAAGCAACACAACCAATGTATTGGTTACTTCCGAAGCATTGGACGGCGGCAGCATATCGGTAAAAAACAACGGTACTCTGAACGATGGTGCCACGCAGTGGGTATTCTATAAAGACCGGTACCTCTATGCCCTGACCTACAATCAGGGAAATGCCGGTATTACCCGTTCCTATATACTCAACGCCGCGAATGAAGTACAAGCTCGTTCCAATGAATTTGCCATCAAGCGATTTACTACTTTTGGTATCTTCGACAAATACATCATTACTTCTTCCACCGGTGATGGCAGCACCGATTATGCAGACGCAAACGGCTATCTGCCTAAATCCTTCCTGCTTTCTTACTTGGATGTAGCGGCAGAGACTTACACGACCAATGATACGAAGGATAAAACTTATTTGTCGGAGAACTTCCTGGGCAATGGTGAATACGTAACCCTTGCCGGTATTCTTGAACGTAGCGGCAAGTTGTTCAGTGCAGCCGTACCCATGGGCTTGAGTCAATATGGTGCTGCCGTGGAAGGTGGTAAGTATATTCTGCCGGGTAATGAAAGTCTGGTGAAGACCGAAGACGGCGGCACTAACAGCAGCAGTTATAAGAAAGGCGAATTGCAATGGACGCAATACCCTAACGAATGCTGGGTAGCCATCTTCGACGATGCTACACTCAAAACCAAGAAGCTTGTCAAGACCGATAAAATCAGCTATGCCTGCGGCCGTAATAAATCCCAGTATTACCAAACCATTTGGGCTGCCGACAACGGTGACGTATATGTATTCTCTCCGAGTTTTGCCAAGACTATGACCGATGCCCGCCAACAAACTACTTTACCCGCCGGTGTAGTGCGCATCCCCAGCGGAAAGACCGATTTTGATGATTACTACTGTAACCTCGAAGAGCAAGCCGGTGGAAAATCCTTCATGCGTTGCTGGCATATTTCGGACGATTACTTCCTGATGCTGATGTACGACCGTCCTTTAAGCGAAACCGGCTATACTGCCAATCAGCTGGCCATATTCAAGGCAAGCACCAAGAAGCTTACTTTTGTGACAGGTCTTCCTGATACCAGTTTGATTTCGGGTTATGGCAACGCACCCTATTCCGATAACGGCTTTGCTTACATGGCAGTGACGCTGACCGAAGGTACTCCTGCTGTTTATAAAATAGATCCGGTTACTGCACAAGCTACCAAAGGAGTTACTGTAGACGCTACTCAAATTACAGGTATCGGTAAGTTGAGTCAGTTAAACTAAGGCTGAAAGAAGTTTCAATCATCCGAATCAACAGTTTCAACCGTCAAAACCAACAGTTCCAACCATTGAAACCGATAGTTTCAACCGTTGAAACTTGCAGTTCCACGGTATGAAACTGGAGGTTTCGAAGCTTGAAACCGGAAGCGTGACGGATACTAATATCCGTCACACATCTATCACGCATATCTATCACGCTTTAATTTATTGTTTATCAGAAGAATATGACCTGTTGCGTGATAGCGTGATAGATAAAAATCATTTTAAACTTTTCTATAGAATGTAATTTACTTCTTGCCGGGAATCATATTAATATCTTGTACTACAATATATTAATAAGATGTACTACAAGATATTAACTTCTTGCAAACACGAAATTAATATCTTGCCGACACGAAATTAACTTCTTGAAAAGCTTGATTATAAACTAATTATAATGAAAAAGACCTTTCGTAAAATACATTTATGGTTGTCTGTACCATTCGGACTAATCATAGCCCTTATTTGTTTTTCGGGTGCTGCTTTGGTATTCGAAACCGAAATAACAGAGATGTGCCGTCCCGATCTTTACTATGTGCGGCAGGTAGAAGCATCTCCGCTTCCGATGGACTCTTTGCTTGTCAAAGTAACCAAAGCTCTGCCGGACAGCATGTCTATTACCGGTGTAAGCGTAACTTCCGACCCTGAACGCGCCTATCAGGTCAGTGTTTCTCCAGGACGCCGGAGCGCTATCTACGTAGACCAGTACACCGGCGAGATAAAAGGGAAAAGCGAACGAATCCCGTTCTTCTATACCATGTTTCGCATGCACCGCTGGTTGCTGGATAGTATGAAACCTGACGGAGGCATCTTTTGGGGAAAGATGATTGTAGGCGTCAGTACACTGATGTTTGTGTTCGTCTTGATATCGGGGATTGTAATCTGGTGGCCTCGCACAAAGAAAATCTTCAAAAGCAGCCTGAAGATTGCAACAAACAAAGGCTGGCGACGTTTTTGGTACGACCTGCATGTAGCGGGTGGCATATACACCCTTGTCTTCCTTTTGGCAATAGCACTCACCGGACTTACCTGGTCTTTCTCCTGGTATCGTACCGGCTTTTATAAAGTGTTCGGAGCAGAAGTGCCACAAGGCAGCGCACATGGCAAACCTGCAACCAACGGTCATGGCAAACCTGAAGGTAAATCCGGCAACAGAGCTCACGGACATTCGCCTTATGCCCACTGGCAACAAGTGTACGACGCACTGAAAGACCGCAATCCGGATAATAAACTAATCACCATTTCTAAAGGTTCGGCAACGGTAGCAGTCAATCGCTTGGGTAATCTGCGTGCCACAGACCGGTATGCTTTTAATCCCCGTAACGGTGAAATCACAGAAACCACCTTATATAAAGATGCCGAACTCTCAGGAAAACTTCGTGGTTGGATCTACTCGGTACATGTGGGCAGTTGGGGCGGTATGTTTACTCGCATTCTGACTTTCATTGCCGCTTTGCTTGGCGCCACCTTACCCTTAACCGGATACTATTTATGGCTACGTCGGTTGATGCGTAGAGGCAAGACAATGGCGAAGTGATTACTATTTTTATAAACCATGAAATCAAATCGTTACTTTTTATATCTTTGCAGCCATAACACAAAAGAAATCATTTAAAGTAATAGTATGAATCAGACATTAAAAATGAACCGTGTTGACTCAGTCGACGCACTTCGTGGTTTTGCTGTAGTGGCAATTATGTTGCTGCACTTTATCGAACATTTTATTTATAGTGTTTACCCCGAAGCAACCTCCGAAACAGCAAAACTTCTCAATCAAAGTGTTTGGGACGGTTTGTTTTTTATCTTCGCAGGGAAGAGTTATACTATTTTCGCTCTACTTTTTGGCTTTACATTTATTGTTCAGCAGCGTAATCAAGAGGCAAAAGGTAGAGATTTTGGAGGACGCTTTGCGTGGCGATTGGTCATATTGATGTTATTTGCTACTCTCAATGCTGCCTTCTTTCCGGGAGGAGATGTGTTGATGCTTTTTGCAGTGATGGGATTCGTGATGATACCGTTACGCAAACTATCGCAAGGATGGTTATTGGCAATTGCTTTGTTTTTTTTAATTCAACCTATCGAACTATTAGAGTGCTTGGGAATCAATTTCATGCCTACCATGCTGAACGAGTCTTACTATCCTACATTAAAAACCATTACCGACTCCGGCGAGTTTTGGCCTATGATAGTGGCAAATATCACTACCGGTCAACTTGCAAGTCTGTTTTGGGCGATTGATGCGGGACGATTGTTGCAAGCTCCGGGACTTTTTATTCTGGGTATGATATTGGCTCGTGGCGATTATTTCAGTCGTGGCGTAGAGTTTTGGATAAAAACCTTCGTTGCGGGATTCATCGCAAGTTTTGTGCTATACGTAGCCAAAACTTCTTCTACCGATTCATTGCAGATCATTCTTACAATGTGGTATAACATTGCTTTTACAGCTTTGCTGGTTTCAATCTTTGTGATACTCTATCAAAGTAATGTATTCCAAAGAATGACTAATGGTCTCCGTTTTTATGGTCGCATGAGCCTGACCAATTATGTCAGCCAATCCATTATCGGTAGTCTGATTTTCTTTCCCTATGCACTAGGATTGGCTTCGACGCTTGGCATCGCGTGGAGCCTCATAGTAGGACTTATAGTAATGTCTGCTCAAATCCAATTCTGTAGTTGGTGGCTTAAAAAGCACAAACAAGGTCCACTAGAATCTATTTGGCATAGAATTACTTGGTTAAAATAAAGAATTATATGAACAAGAAAGATCTTTTGATAAAGAGCATGCTCCAGTTGCAACGGGGCGAACTGACTTCCTGCATTGTCTATCAGAAGTTGGCAAAAAGAGAAAAGAATCCTCATAACAGTCAGATACTATCGAATATCTCGGCCGAAGAGAGGAATCATTATGTAACATTGCGTAGCTATACCAAGCAGGATGTAGCCCCCAATCGCTTACTTATCATCTTTTATATGACATTGGTTCGTTTATTGGGCATTACGTTTGTGGTCCGCCAGATGGAGTTGAACGAAAAAGATCTTAGTGAGATTTATAAAGAATTTCCCGATACACACTATCTTGCAGAGATGGCGGCCGATGAGGAGCGGCACGAACAGCAACTCATCAGCATGATTAACGAAGAACGCTTGGAATATATGGGTTCGGTTGTACTTGGACTCAACGATGCATTAGTAGAGTTTACCGGTGCCCTTGCCGGTTTTGCCCTGGCATTGAACGACTCTAAACTGATAGCGTTGACAGGAAGCATTACGGGTATTGCCGCTGCACTTTCTATGGCTTCTTCCGAATATCTTTCCACCAAATCGGATAAAGATCCCGATAAGCACCCGGTGAAGGCGGCCATATATACAGGCATTGCATACGTCATTACGGTAGTGGCCTTGGTCACACCATTCGTATTGATCTCCAGTCCGGTGATAGCTCTGTGCGTTATGCTTATGATGGCACTGCTTATCATAGCTTTCTTTAACTATTACTACTCTGTAGCCCGTAACGAAAGTTTCAAGCGCCGGTTTACTGAAATGGCGGTACTTAGTTTCTCGGTAGCTGCCATCAGCTTTCTGATCGGTTATTTATTGAAGACATTTACGGGGATAGAAGGATAAAATTCGTAGAAATAAAAAGAGAATAGTAATCAATATTACACTCTTTTTAAATAGAGCTACTTATTTTTGTAAAAAATATTAGTTCCTATGGCGAAGCTATCTATCTTAAGTAAACTATTTCCATCTTATAAATGGAAAGTGACGGCACTTGTTGTATGTGGTGTGCTCGTTGGCGGAGGGGGCTTATTTATGTATCTTCTGCGGGCGCACACTTATCTAGGTGACGACCCTTCGGCATGTGTCAACTGCCACATCATGGCTCCTTATTATGCAACGTGGTTTCACAGTTCCCACAGTCGGGACGCCACTTGCAATGATTGCCATGTCCCTCATGAAAATGCGGTTAAGAAATGGACCTTCAAAGGCATGGACGGCATGAAGCATGTAGCCGCTTTCCTCACCAAGAGCGAGCCGCAAGTTATCCAGGCACAAGAAGCCAGTTCGCAAGTTATTATGAATAACTGCATTCGCTGCCATACACAGCTCACTGCCGAGTTTGTAGATGCCGGAAAAATTGATTACATGATGACCCTTGTGGGCGATGGCAAGGCTTGTTGGGATTGCCATCGTGATGTGCCGCATGGCGGAAAGAACAGTCTTTCGTCTACGCCTACCGCGTTGGTGCCTTATCCGGAGTCACCCGTACCGGAATGGTTGCAGAAATTGGTACAGAAATAGTAATAACAATAAATCTTCATATATTATGGAAAAGAAACTAAAATCGTGGCAAGGATGGCTGTTGTTCGGTGGTTCAATGGTTGTTGTATTTGTCTTGGGTTTATGCGTCTCGGCTTTGATGGAGCGTAGAGCCGAATTGGCGAGTGTATTCAATAACCGTAAAACAGTGATTGAAGGAATTGAAGCACGCAACGAAGTTTTTAAAGACGACTTTCCCCGTGAATACCAGACGTGGACTGAAACAGCCAAGACTGATTTCCAAAGTGAGTTCAACGGAAACGTTGCAGTCGATGTACTGGCACAACGTCCGGAAATGGTTGTGTTGTGGGCAGGCTATGCTTTCTCTAAAGATTACTCTACTCCTCGCGGACACATGCATGCTATCGAGGATATCACGGCAAGTCTACGTACCGGTGCGCCTGCTACTGCTACCGATGGCCCGCAACCTTCTACCTGCTGGACTTGTAAAAGTCCGGATGTCCCCCGTATGATGGAGGCTGTTGGTGTAGATGCTTTCTATAATAATAAGTGGGGAGCTTTCGGCGATGAGATTGTCAATCCCATTGGTTGTGCCGATTGCCACGAACCCGAAAATATGAATTTGCATATCAGCCGTCCGGCTCTGATCGAAGCATTCCAGCGTCAAGGCAAGGATATCACAAAAGCTACTCCGCAGGAAATGCGTTCCTTGGTATGTGCGCAGTGTCATGTGGAATATTTCTTCAAAGGCGACGGCAAGTATCTGACTTTCCCGTGGGACAAAGGTTTTACCGTAGAAGATATGGAAGCCTACTATGATGAGGCTGACTTTGCGGATTATACCCACAAACTGAGCCGTGCCCGTATCTTGAAAGCACAACATCCTGATTATGAAATCTCTCAAATGGGTATTCATGCCCAGCGTGGTGTGTCTTGTGCCGATTGCCACATGCCTTATAAGACTGAGGGCGGCGTGAAGTTCAGCGACCATCACATACAAAGTCCGTTGGCTATGATAGACCGTACTTGCCAGACGTGCCACCGCGAAAGTGAAGCAACTCTGCGTAACAATGTTTACGAACGTCAGCGCAAGGCAAACGAAATCCGTAATCGCTTGGAACAAGAATTGGCAAAAGCCCATATCGAAGCTAAGTTTGCATGGGATAAAGGAGCAACAGAAGACCAGATGAAAGATGTATTGGCACTGATCCGTCAGGCACAATGGCGTTGGGACTTTGGGGTGGCTTCTCATGGTGGTTCTTTCCATGCGCCGCAAGAAATCCAGCGTATCTTGTCTCATGGTTTGGACAGAGCCATGCAAGCCCGACTGGCAGTTTCCAAAGTCTTGGCAAAGCATGGATATACGGATAATGTACCCATGCCCGATATCTCCACGAAGGAGAAAGCACAAGAATATATCGGTTTGGATATGGATGCCGAAAGAGCTGCAAAAGATAAGTTCTTGAAAACTACTGTACCGGCGTGGCTGGAGAAAGCGAAAGCTAACAATCGTTTGGCACAAAAATAGGAGTTAGTGATTAGTGATTAGTGATTAGTGATTAGTGATTTGCTGATGTTCATTAATCATTAATACAAATCACTAATCATTAATAACAAATCACTAATCACTAATCACTAATCACTATTTTCAGATGTTGTGGAAGAAACCGTGGGGGTATAAAGAAGGGTTCATCTGTGGAGCAGGACTGTTTATAACGGGACTGTTGTTACAGTGGACTATTGGCGGCGTCAGTTGGGATTTGTTTGCATGGCCGGTAAATATTATAGTCTTAGTGTTGTATCTGTTTCTTCTATCGGTTATGTACGGGCTACGCAAACGGGTTTATTGCTTCGAGTGGCTTAGTCATTATACGGCTGCGGTTTCTTCTCTTGTCTGTGTAGCGGTTATTACAGTGATTATGGGCTTGGTGCGGCAGGTTCCGTCCACCCAATCACCGGTAGATGTTATTGGTTTTTCAAAGATGCTTTCTTTCTGGCCGTTTGTGTTGCTTTATATCTGGTTGGTTTCGGCTTTGGGGCTGACCATTCTTCGGGCTACTTTTCCTCTGAAAGCACGGAAAATCCCTTTTATCCTCAATCATGTGGGTTTGTTTATAGCCCTATTAACCGCTACATTGGGCAATGCGGACATGCAACGCCTTAAAATGATTACCCAAATGGGAAAAACCGAATGGCGCGGCACCGATGATAACGGCAAGATGACGGAACTGCCTCTTGCTATCGAACTGAAAGACTTCACTATCGACGAATATCCGCCTAAACTGATGTTGATTGATAACGAAACGGGGCAAGCACTTCCTAAAGATACACCGGAACATCTCTTGCTCGAAGACCAAGTAAAGGGAGGGCGGTTGCTGGATTGGCAAATTTCCATTCTCCAATCCATTCCGATGGCAGCTTCCGTAGCTACGGAAGATACGTTGAAGTTTACCGAATTTCACTCGATGGGAGCTGCATACGCTGTTTACTTGAAAGCAACGAATACCCGAAGCGGACTAACCAAAGAAGGTTGGGCAAGTTGCGGCAGTTTCCTGTTTCCATATAAAGCTTTGCGCCTGGACGAGCGGACAAGTCTGATTATGCCTGAACGTGAACCCCAACGCTTCGTTTCGGATGTTAGAGTATATACTCAGGAAGGTGACGTGCGGGAAGATACGATTGAAGTGAATCACCCTTTGAAAATAGCCGGTTGGAATATTTATCAATTAAGTTATGATGAAACGAAAGGCAAGTGGAGTGATGTCAGTGTTTTCGAGTTGGTGCGTGATCCTTGGTTACCGTTTGTTTATGCAGGCATCGTCATGATGATGCTCGGAGCGATTTGTCTGTTTGTAAATGCTCAGACGTTAAAAGGCAGGACACCGGACGAAGAGGAATCGTCTGCTGATGAAAAACAATCGTCTGCAGAAAAAGAAGGAAAGGAGGTTACGGTATGAGTTGGGATTATTTCATCCTGTTTGCCATTGCTGCTTTGCTTTGCTGGGGCGTAGGGGCATTTGCCGCTTGGAGCGGAAAGCACAAGAGCGTGGTTTATGGTTTTACCTTGTTGGGGCTGGCTGTATTTTTCAGCTTTATTGTTGCCATGTGGATTTCTTTGGAACGTCCTCCGATGCGCACGATGGGTGAAACCCGTTTGTGGTATTCGTTTTTCCTTCCGTTGGCGGGAATTATTACATATAGCCGCTGGAAGTATAAGTGGATACTCAGTTTCAGTTTTATTTTATCGTTGGTGTTTATCTGCATCAACCTTTTTAAGCCCGAAATACATAACAAGACGTTGATGCCTGCTTTGCAAAGTCCGTGGTTTACGCCTCATGTCATTGTGTATATGTTTGCATACGCCATGCTGGGTGCTGCTGCGGTGATGGCAGTCTATCTGCTTTGGTTCAAGAAGAAAGGCATCGAACGCCGTGAGATGGATTTATGCGACAATCTGGCTTGTGTAGGACTGGCATTCATGACTTTGGGAATGCTATCCGGTGCTGTTTGGGCAAAATCGGCATGGGGACATTATTGGGCTTGGGACCCCAAGGAGACTTGGGCGGCAGCTACCTGGTTCTCCTATTTGGGATATATCCATTTTCGTTTGGGACGTCCCGGGGTATATCGTAAAGCATTAGTCGGATTACTCGTATCTTTCTTATTATTACAAATGTGCTGGTATGGCATCAACTATCTGCCCTCGGCACAAGGAGTGAGTGTACATACGTATAACTTAAATTGAAATATTTATGAAAACAGTTTATTTGGCATTAGGTCTATTGCTATTGCCCGGCATGTCGTGGGCGCAAAATTCGGAGAAAGAGAATGAATTTACGATGTCTATGCAAATCAGACCTCGTGCAGAGTACCGCAACGGGGCACAGTTTCCGCGCTTTGAGGGAGATGAAGCTGCCTCGTTCATTAACAATCGTGCCCGTCTGTCTATGGAATACAAGCGTTCGGATTTGAGCATGAAGCTTTCGGCACAGCACGTCGGAGTTTGGGGGCAAGATCCGCAGATTGATACGAACGGTCGTTTTATCATGAACGAAGCTTGGGCGAAACTGAACTTCGGCACCGGATTCTTTGCACAGCTGGGACGCCAAACATTGTCCTACGATGACGAACGCATCTTGGGAGGACTGGATTGGAACGTGGCAGGCCGTTACCACGATGCTTTGAAGTTGGGTTATGCCGATAAGGTAAACCAGTTGCATTTAATCCTGGCATTTAATCAGAATAAGGAAAAGACAAAGGGCGGTACTTATTATTATGATGGTGCGCAACCTTACAAGAACATGCAAACTCTGTGGTATCATTATACAGCCGACGGGCTTCCGTTGGATGCTTCTTTGCTTTTTTTGAATCTGGGTTTTGAGACAGGTGAGGCTGCGACGGAGACATCCCATACCCGCTATTTGCAGACTTTCGGAACTTACGTTACTTATAAGCCTCAGTCATGGGATCTGCAAGGTGCTTTCTATTACCAGACCGGAAAGAATAAGTCAGCACAGAGCGTATCCGCTTTTATGGCAAGTGTGAAGGCAGCCTATGCGCTAGACAAGCAATGGAGCGTAAGTCTGGGCTACGACTATTTAAGCGGCAATGATGGGAAAGGGGATAAGTTCAAAGCTTTCGATCCTCTTTACGGAACACATCATAAGTTCTACGGAGCGATGGATTATTTCTATGCTTCTGCCTGGCAGGGCGCGGCTCCGGGATTGCAAGACGCACAGCTGGGCGTAAACTTCAAAACTTCCAAGAAGGTGAGCATGCAGTTGAACTACCACTACTTCGCCACTGCCGCCAAGCTGGACGATGTAAAGAAAGGCTTAGGATCGGAAGTCGATTATCAACTCGACTGGAATGTGATGAAAGACGTGAAACTCTCTGCCGGTTATTCGTTTATGCTGGGCACGAAGTCAATGGATATCTTGAAAGGCGGCGATCATAAACGTTGGCAAGACTGGGGCTGGGTATCTTTGAATATCAACCCGAGAATCTTATTCGTGAAATGGTAGTTTAAGTATATTCTTTCAACGCAGCTTCGTTCAATACCTCAATTTTCTTTCCTGTCATCAGGATGATGCCCTCTTTAATCATCTTATTGATCTCCTTGGAGAGAGCCGGGCGAGTCACATTGAGGTATTCCGCCAGTTCGGACTGTGTGTGGGCGATGGTGAAACTGGTAGCGTTAGACTTTCTGTTTTCCAGCAAATAGACAACGAATCTTTCACGCACAGTTTTGCGGGAGAGCGTTTTCAGACGGGATACTGTGCAAGCGTTGCAATTGCCGCTTACACAAAGAAAATTATGCAGCACTTGGGAATCTTGGCTGATAAGCTTGAAAGTAGACTCCTTGGTGGCAGTGAACAAGGTACAGTTTTCAATAGCTGTAAAGGTTGCCGGCAGCGTAGTGTTGGAACCGAATAAATGAGGAGTGGCAAAAGCACGGGGGGCAACAATGTATTCAACCATCACTTTGTTGCCCAAGCCGTCTATGATATCTACACGCAATTTGCCTTCCAGCAGTACATATAGTTTTTTGCAGGGTGTATCTTGATAGGCAACAATGTCTTTCTTCTCGACATCATAGACCGAATAATCCAGTTTGTCAAGCAATGATTGCTTAATGTTCTGCGGCAGATCGCGGAATAAGGGGATGCGAAACAATAATTGTTCGTATGTTTCATTCAGTGAAATCTTCTCCATAGCATTTAATTGTCAGACAAAGATAGGAATAATATGCTTAATTCAAGTTTATAATCTTGTTTATCTCCGCTTCCGTACCGCAAAACGGGCCGTGTGACTGTAGTTTGATGGTACACATAGCGGCTGCAAAACATCCTGCTTCTTTATAAGACACTCCTTTGTTGCGCATATACAAGTACCCCACCATGTAAGTATCGCCACATCCGGTAGCATCTACTATGCGGAGTGCCGGATAAGCAGGTATCTCGTAGAACTGTCCTTTGGAGTATATCAGCGAACCTTTGTCTCCCAGCGTCAGAAGCACCTCCTTTACTCCCCAGTCTGCAATCAGCAACGCGGCTTCGTGCGGTTCCGCGCATCCGGTAAGGACTTCCATTTCCGCCTCGTTGGCTTTCAGTATATGGATGTATTTCAAGGCTACCTTTTTCTCTTCCCAATCTACCGGCAAAACTTGTTCATTATCTACTTTGCGAAGGAAACCTTGTACGTCTACGGAAAGAAGCCCTTTGCCGGATAGGTATTTGATAATTTCTAAGGAGAAGTCGTCGGCAAGCAAACTGCCCAGGTGAATAATCTGTGCGTTGATATCCTTTAATCCTTCTACGGTGAACGGGTCGGCTTTTGCCGTCACGCGTTGCGTGCGCTCATTCTGGTTTACTCCGTAGATATTCTCAAAACAGACGGAGTGGGTGCTAGGCAATGCTTTTACATCTATCCCTTCTTTTTTGATATCTTCTACTATCCCCATGTCGCGGTCGGCCAAAGACGTTACTAACAAAAAGTCATCCGTATCGAGGTGCTTGATGGCGTGTGCAAAATAGAAGGAAGTCCCTCCGGGCATATATATGGTATTTTGAGGAGTAACTACTTTATCCTGAGTAATATACCCTATACAGCATAAATTGTGTGTGCTCATATCTGTATGTTATATTTCTTTTCTTATTGTAAATCTTGTATATTTGCTGCAAAGATAACGATTTAAAGCCAATGAGCGGGCATATAAATCCGGAATAGAAAACATAGCAAACTAATTTATTGTGTAGTGGTGCTATCTTTATCCAAAGATTGTTGTTATAGAGTATGAGATTATTAAAAAAGAGAAAAGTACGTATGATAATAGGTATGATAGCAGCTATTATACTCCTTGCGGCGATAGCAGGATGGATGTTTGTCAGTCAACCCAGTTTTGGAAGAACGCCGCAGGGCGAGCGGTTGGAGCGGATAAAGAAGTCTCCGCATTATAAAGACGGAGAGTTCAGGAACCTGCATAACACAGTATTGATGACTGCCCGCCGTGGACGAATGGGGGCTATGTGGGACTTCATATTTAAGAAACAAGAAGGTTTGCGTCCTGAAAAAGAGATCCCGGTAGTGAAAACAGACTTGAAGAAACTGGATAAAGATGAAAATCTACTGGTATGGTTCGGGCATTCTTCTTATCTTGTTCAGGCAGAAGGCAAGCGCATTCTTGTAGACCCTGTTTTCTGTATGGGCGCTCCGGTTTCGTTTGTAAACAAGCCCTTCAAAGGGACGGACGTTTATAAGCCTGCCGATATGCCGGATATTGATTATCTTATCATTACGCACGACCACTGGGATCATTTGGATTATCATACAGTGATGCAACTGAAAGACCGTGTGGAGAAAGTAATTTGTCCGCTGGGAGTAGGTGAGCATTTTGAATACTGGGGCTTTGATAAAGAGCGGTTAATAGAACTGGATTGGTTTGAAGATGCTGCACTAAATGAGGGCTTTCGGATACATTGTTTGCCGGCCCGTCATTTTTCGGGTCGTTTCTTGAAATCAAATCAGGCACTTTGGGCTTCTTTCCTTATAGAGACTCCTTCGCAGAAGATATATATGGGTGGAGACGGTGGTTATGATACACATTTTGCCGAGATAGGTAAGAAATACCCGGATATCGATCTGGCTATACTGGAGAATGGACAGTACAATGAAGACTGGAAGTACATCCATACCATGCCGGTGTATCTGAGCCGCATAGCCAATGACCTGCAAGCCAAGAAATACCTGACGGTACATCATTCTAAATATGCGTTGGCACGGCATCCTTGGGACGAGCCGATAAAGAATGCCGTGAGCCTGAGAGATAAGGATTCACTGAATGTCTTGATGCCGACAATAGGCGAAGTCACTTTTTATTAATTGTGAACACTTGCTTATCTTTTTATTCGGCGTTTTTCTTCAGCCATTCCAAAGTTTTAATTTCCCTATGAGATAGAATGTCTTCTATATTACTAATGCAAAAGTAGGATGATTGAAGTAGAATGTGCAATGGTTATTGATATTAAAACTTCCTCTTACCTGTATAGTGAATCGGAATGTATGATGATTTGTCTTGTTTTTTCTTGCAATAAATAGCATTTACTTTCTTGAATTAAAACCCTCGTCAGAATACCTTCTAGAGGGGGGTGAAAAAGATTTAGTAAAACTCCACCGACGATTTACTAAAACGTCGATGGAGATTTAGTAAATCGTCGGTGGAGTTTTACTAAATTGTCATACGCAATTTTAGTAAAATGGAGAATTATTGCTTAAAATGTAAACTATTATGATCGATAAATCTTGTTATGCCAGTGAACCATTGGCAAGTTTGTCGGTTCTCATTTTATGTTCAGTAATATAGGTAATATATTCAGTAATCTGTATAATCCCGCATCCATTATCTGCCGATATCTTTGCAATCGGAAATTTATCCAATATTAATTTAATAATTCAATAAGGTATGTATTTAGAGAAAATTAATTCTCCTATGGATATAAAAAAGCTATCAATGGGAGAACTCAATGATTTGAGCGGCGAAATCCGCCAGACCCTATTAAAGAAACTCAGCACACGCGGCGGACACTTTGGCCCTAACTTCGGAATGGTGGAGGCAACCATTGCCCTGCATTACGTCTTCGAGTCTCCTAAAGACAAAATAGTATTCGATGTGTCGCATCAAAGCTACGTACACAAAATGCTGACCGGGAGAAAAGATGCTTTCCTCAATCCTGATAAGTATGAAGAAGTATCCGGCTATACGGAACCTCAGGAAAGTGAACACGACTTTTTTACCATCGGTCATACCTCTACATCTGTCAGCCTGGCAAGCGGACTTGCCAAGGGACGCGACTTGAATGGAGGCAGCGGCAACATCATAGCAGTGATCGGAGACGGTTCTTTAAGTGGCGGCGAAGCTTTCGAAGGACTGGACTATGCGGCGGAGTTGGATAGTAACCTGATTATCATTGTCAACGACAATCAAATGTCTATTGCCGAAAATCATGGTGGGCTGTACAAGAACTTGCAGGCGCTTCGCGAGAGTGACGGGCAATGTGAATGTAATTTCTTTAAAGCGATGGGGCTTGACTATCGGTATGTGAAAGACGGAAACGACGTAGAAGCGCTCATCGATGCCTTTTCTTCGGTGAAAGACAGCCGCCATCCGGTTGTGGTTCATATCAATACGGTGAAAGGTAAAGGGTATGCTCCGGCTGAACTGGATAAAGAGAGTTATCACTATTGCGCTCCGTTCAATGTTGAGGCGGGTATGCCTAAAGCTGATTCAGATGCAGAAGCAGATTATGCCGGCATTACTGCCCGTTATCTGCTCCGGAAGATGAAAGAAGATCCCCGTGTGGTAGGCATTACCGCAGGTACACCCACGGTTATGGGCTTCACTCCTTCACTTCGTTCGGCAGCCGGAAAGCAATTTGTGGACGTAGGTATTGCCGAAGAGCATGCCGTAGCTTTGTCTTCGGGAATTGCAGCTGCCGGTGGTAAACCTGTTTTTGGGGTTTACAGTACTTTTATCCAGCGTGCGTACGACCAGTTGTCGCAAGACCTATGCATCAATAATAATCCTGCGGTGATATTGGTATTCTGGGGCTCGCTTACGGCTATGAACGATGTTACTCATCTCTGCTTCTTCGATATACCGGTTATCAGCAATATTCCCAACATGGTGTATCTGGCACCTACCGGTAAAGAAGAATATATGGCAATGCTGGAGTGGGGAATGCGGCAGAATGAACATCCGGTAGCTATCAGGGTACCTGCCAATGGCGTTGTCATGACTGGGCAGACTGTAGAAGAAGATTACGGTGTACTGAACCGTTATAAAGTGGTTGAGCAGGGAGCGAAAGTGGCTATTCTCGCCTTAGGCTCATTCTTCCAGTTGGGACAATCTGTTGCTGAACTACTGAAACAACAAAGGGGGATTGATGCTACATTGGTTAATCCACGTTATATCA
>JAEXAJ010000108.1 GCA_023458215.1 Bacteroidota bacterium | reverse complement strand
ACTTTTGCTATCAGTAAACCAATATTTAGATTGAAGCTATGAATAAGAAATTCGTTGTGAACATCGGTCGCCAATTGGGAAGCGGCGGAAAGGAGATAGGGGAGAAGTTGGCAGCCCGCTTGGGCATTGATTTCTATGATAAGGAGTTGATAACTCTGGCTTCCAAGGAGAGTGGCCTTTGTCGTGAATTTTTTGAGAAAGCTGATGAGCGTGCTTCGCAGGGAATCATCGGCGGACTTTTCGGTATGCGTTTCCCTTTTGTGGGAGATGGTGCCTTACCTACCCAGAATTGTCTTAGTAATGACGCGCTTTTCAAAGTGCAGAGTGATGTGATCCGTCAGCTGGCCTCTGAGAAGTCTTGCCTTTTTGTAGGCCGTTGTGCTGATTATATTCTTCGGGAGCATCCCCGTTGCGCCAATATCTTTATTTCTGCCTCGCATGAGGCGCGTGTTGCCCGTCTTTGCGCTATGCATCACATTTCGGAAGAAGAGGCGGAAAATATGATGAGTAAGGCAGATAAAAAACGTTCGGAGTATTACAATTATTATAGTTACAAGACATGGGGAGCTGCGGCAACTTATCATCTCTGCATTGATTCTTCGGTGCTGGGAATTGAGAAGACAATAGATTTTGTGGAGGAGTTTGTGAGACTCAAAATCAAGTGAAGCGGAATTATTATTTATAATCGATGAAATAAAAAAGAGAGGTCATGCGAACATGACCTCTCTTTTGCTTAAATACAGCTTGCATTACATCATTGTCAACAATATCATTTGTCCCGCCAGAATACGCAGGAACATTGTCAGCGGATAAACCGTAGAATAGCCTACTGCCGGAGCGTCATTACCGGATGCCTGGTTGGCATACGCCAATGCTGGAGGGTCTGTATTACTACCTGCAATCAATCCCATTAAAGTGAAGTAGTTCACTTTACAATAGAAGCGGGCAATCATACCGATAATCAGTAAAGGAATTACGGTAATCAGGAAGCCATAACCTACGTATGATAATCCGGAACCTTCTACTACGGTTTGTACAAAGTGCTCACCGGCCTCAATACCTACACTGGCAAGGAAAAGCACAATACCGATCTCGCGCAGCATCAGGTTGGCACTCATGGTTGTATAAGTCACTAGTTTCAATTTATGTCCGAATCGTCCGATAAGAATAGCAACCACCAACGGACCACCTGCCAAACCGAGTTTTACCGGAGTAGGTATACCCGGGAAAGCGATAGGAAGACTACCCAGCAGAATACCCAGGAAGATACCCACGAAGATAGTCACAATGTTCGGTGTATCCAGGCGTTTCAACTGGTTACCCAATACACCGGCAACCCGTTCTACAGCATCTTGCTGACCCACGACCATAACACGGTCACCTACTTGCAATATCAGGTTCGGATCGGCAAACAGGTCCATACCGGAACGGTTGATACGGGTTACATTCACTCCATACATACTACGGAAATGCAGGCTACCCAATTTCTTACCGTTGATTTCGGATTTAGTCACTAATATACGGCGTGAAACCATTGGCATATCTTGTTTTTCCCAGTCCACTTGAATTTCTTTACCGATGAAAGCGATTACCGCTTCGGCATCTTCCTCGGAACATACGATGAATACCTGGTCTCCGATATGAAATTCTGTATCTTGGTTGGGGATGCTGACATGTCCCTCGTGGCGTATGCGTGAACATACAAAAGGACGTCCCATAAACTCTTTGATCTGGAGGAGCTTCTTCCCGTCGATAGATTCATTACGAACTTCCAGATGCAACATGTGCGGCATGTGTTTCATATCAGAAGTCTGTGTAGAGAGTTCGTCTTCTTCCTTTTTCAGGTTCACCCGGCAGATGTAGCGGATAGCAATAATAGAACCGATGATACCGACAACACCGAGCGGATAAGCGCAGGCATATCCCAATGCGATGGGGTCACCTGTGTAGTTCAGTTGGTTCAATGCTTCCTGTGCGGCACCCAAACCCGGAGTATTGGTGACTGCACCGTAAAGGATACCTACCATCATGGGGAGGTCGATTCCTCCGTCGATGAAGTAAATGCCTAAAGCTACTGCAATATTCAGTACTACAATACCTACTGCAAGCATATTCAGTGTCATGCCTCCTTTCTTAAATGAAGAGAAGAACGACGGTCCTACTTGCAGACCGATGCAGAATACAAATAGAATTAATCCGAATTCGCGGATGAAATGCAGAATATGTGTCTCACCCGTAAAGCCGAAATGTCCCATCAGGATACCTGTAAAAAGCACAAATGTGACTCCAAGTGATATCCCAAAAATTTTGATCTTGCCCAAAAGCACGCCGACAGATATTACGAATGCATATAAGCATACGATATGGGCGACGGAGGCAGGGTCCCATAACAAACTCTCTAACCAATCCATAGTTACTTTTGTTTACCTTTTTTATTTACTCATTGAAATTTCGCGCAAAGGTAGGCATTAAAAGGGAGCTGGCAAAGGGTTTCCGGGAGTTTTTATTTTAGTTGCTTTGAGAGGGCTGACTATCTGTCTGCACCGTATCTGGAATGCACTTGCTCCGTACCTGCTCCGTAGCTTCGGCTACAGTCCGATTTCGGGGGAATTGAACACTATCCTTTCAGAATGTCAAACTCCATGCGAATTTTACTTAAAAATCCTTGTTATTATAACTTATTGAGTATATTTGCAAGTCCTATTTTTCG
>JAEXAJ010000107.1 GCA_023458215.1 Bacteroidota bacterium | reverse complement strand
GCATACCCTGATTCAATCCCATCACAATCATAATGAATACAAACACCAATCTATTGACAATGCCGAACGCACCGATAGCCAAATCGCCTCCATATTGCTTCAGTCCCTGATTGATAAGTATCACAATAAGGCACGCCGCCAAGTTCATAAGAAAAGGAGACATACCGATAGCCAATGAATCTACGACAATCTTACGACGCAAACGGAAAATGCCTTTCCGGAAATGAAGCAACTCTTCCTTATTAGTAAACAGTTTGAATTGCCACATCAATGCCATCACTTGTGCTGTAATTGTAGCGATAGCAGCACCACGAATCCCCCATCCCAGGACAAAAATAAAGATCGGAGCCAGAATAATATTAATCACTACCGTGGCAATCGTAGCATACATCGCCTTCTGCGGATGCCCCGCCGAACGAAGTACCGCATTCAGTCCGAGGTACATGTGAGTCACCACATTACCCAGCAAGATTATCTGCATAAACTCGCGGGCGTACTTCACAGTCTCGTCGCTGCCACCGAAGAAGTACAAGATAGGATCAAGATAGATTAAAGTCACTACAGAAAACGACAGACCAAGGATTATATTAAGAACCAACACATTCCCCAACACCCGCTGAGCCGTATCATAGTCCTTTTGTCCCAGTTTGACCGAAACCAGCGTTGCCGCTCCCACGCCTACCAAAGAGCCGAACGCCGCCGCAAGGTTCATCAGCGGAAAAGTCAACGCCAGCCCCGAAATAGCCATTGTCCCTACTCCGTGACCGATGAAAATACTATCCACCATATTATATAAAGAAGATGCTGTCATGGCAATGATTGCCGGTATGGCATATTGCATCAGTAGTTTGCTAATCTTTTCCGTGCCCAACGCTGTGGGAGTTTTTTGTCCTGCCATTCTATACCTATTTCATTTTGAGGGTGCAAAGGTACTCATTTTTCGGGAAGTTAACAAGTCTAACCTCCGGCATTCAACACAAAAGATCTTTCCTCCCTAACAAAAGATTCCTTCAATGCTTTTAAAAGATTTCATCTATACTACAAAAACTTCACTTCCTCACTTGAAACTTATATTTCCAGCTTTGGGATATAAATATCAAAGTTTGAATTTTATATACCAAGCCTGGAAATATAGATTTCGTAGTAAGCTAGAAAAGTTTGGAATACGAGGAAAATAACTTTCCGCTGCCGTGTCAGCAACTATCCTATTTGCTTTATTTATAGAAAATATAGCGCTATCTGAAAAATGTTTCGTACTTTTGTACCCAAATTGAGTGAAATATAGCGAAATGAACGTATTAGAACTAAGTGAACAGGAAATCATTCGTCGCAACAGCATGAATGAACTTCGCGCGATGGGTATCGAACCCTATCCCGCAGCAGAGTATGTAACCAATGCTTTCTCTACCGATATTAAAGCTGAATTCAAAGACGAAGACGAGCCTCGCCAAGTATCCATAGCCGGACGTATGATGAGCCGTCGTGTCATGGGAAAAGCTTCCTTCATTGAATTGCAGGATTCCAAAGGACGTATCCAGGTATATATTACCCGCGATGACATCTGCCCCGGAGAAGACAAAGAGATGTACAACACCGTGTTCAAACGTTTGCTCGACTTAGGTGACTTCATCGGTATCGAAGGCTTTGTATTCCGCACCCAAATGGGCGAAATCAGTATCCACGCCAAGAAAGTGACCGTACTTTCAAAAAGCATCAAACCCCTGCCCATCGTTAAATATAAGGATGGCGTAGCTTATGACTCTTTTGAAGATCCCGAACTCCGTTATCGCCAACGCTACGTCGACCTGATTGTTAACGACGGCGTGAAAGAAACCTTCCTGAAGCGCGCCAAAATTATCAGCACCATGCGTGCCGTACTTGACGAAGCCGGATATACCGAAGTAGAAACTCCGATCTTGCAGTCCATCCCCGGCGGAGCAAGCGCGCGCCCTTTCATTACACACCACAACTCGTTGGATATGGACCTCTACCTGCGTATCGCCACCGAACTTTATCTGAAGCGACTTATCGTAGGAGGTTTCGAAGGTGTGTACGAAATCGGAAAGAACTTCCGCAACGAAGGTATGGACAAGAACCATAACCCCGAATTTACTTGCGTAGAACTCTACGTACAATATAAGGACTACAACTGGATGATGAGTTTCACCGAGAAATTGCTGGAACGCATCTGCATCGCCGTAAACGGTTGCACTGAAACCGAAATCGACGGTAAGACTATCAGTTTCAAGGCTCCTTACCGCCGTCTGCCCATCTTGGAAGCAATCAAGGAGAAGACCGGCTACGACCTCGAAGGCAAAAACGAAGACGAAATCCGCCAAGTATGCCGCGAACTGAAAATGGAAATAGACGACACCATGGGCAAGGGCAAGCTGATAGATGAAATCTTCGGCGAGTTCTGCGAAGGTACCTTCATACAACCCACTTTCATCACCGACTACCCGGTAGAGATGAGTCCGCTGACCAAAATGCACCGCAGCAAACCCGGCTTGACCGAACGTTTCGAGCTTATGGTAAACGGCAAGGAACTGGCTAACGCTTACAGCGAGCTGAACGACCCTATCGATCAGGAAGAACGCTTCAAAGACCAGTTGAGTCTGAGCGAAAAAGGAGACGACGAAGCCATGTTCATCGATCAGGATTTCTTGAAAGCGCTACAATACGGTATGCCTCCCACCTCAGGTATCGGCATCGGTATCGACCGTCTGACTATGCTGATGACCGGCAAAGCATTCATCCAGGAAGTACTTTTCTTCCCGCAAATGCGTCCGGAGAAAGTAACCCCGAAAGATACCCCCGCCAAATTCATGGAACTGGGCATCCCCGAAGAATGGGTAGCCGTACTCCAAAAGGCAGGTTACAACCTGGTGAGCGACATGAAAGATGTGAATCCGCAGAAGTTACACATGGACATCTGTGGCATCAACAAGAAATATAAACTGGAACTGACCGCCCCGACAGTGAACGACGTTACTGACTGGGTCAGCAAAATTAAGAATTAAAAAATTAAAGAATTAAATAAGCAAATTAAAGAGAAAAGAGAGAATACCCTTTCTCTCCTTTCATTCTTTAATTTTTAATTATTAATTTCGATATGAAACTACCCGGTAAGATAGCCATCATGGGCGGAGGAAGTTGGGCAACTGCCATTGCTAAAATGGTACTTTCTCAAGCAGAGTCTATAAATTGGTACATGCGACGAGATGATCGTATTACCGACTTTAAACGACTTGGACACAACCCTGCCTACCTGACAGGCGTCAAGTTCGATACTAAGCGCATCAACTTCAGCTCCAACATCAACGATGTAGTGAAAGACTCCGACACGCTTATATTCGTAACCCCCTCACCTTATTTGAAATCTCACTTGAAAAAGTTGAAGATGAAAATAAAGGATAAATTCATCATCACAGCAATTAAAGGCATCGTACCCGATGATAACGTGATTGTTTCGGAGTACTTTACCAAAGAATACGGCGTACCGGCTGAGAACATCGCCGTACTGGCAGGCCCCTGCCATGCGGAAGAAGTAGCCTTGGAGCGCCTTTCTTATTTAACCATCGCTTGTCCGGATACAGACAAAGCATGTACCATTGCCCGCAATCTGGCAAGTTCGTACATCAAGACTTCTGTCAGCAACGACGTTGCAGGCATTGAATACAGTTCGGTGCTGAAAAACGTATATGCCATTGCGGCAGGTATCTGTAGCGGATTGAAGTACGGAGACAACTTTCAGGCTGTGCTCATGTCCAACGCCATACAGGAAATGAACCGTTTCTTACAAACCGTGCACCCGCTGAACCGGAATGTGAACGACTCCGTTTACCTGGGCGACTTGTTGGTAACCGGATATTCCAACTTCAGCCGTAACCGTACATTCGGTACCATGATTGGTAAAGGTTACTCCGTAAAAAGCGCACAAATAGAAATGGAAATGATTGCTGAAGGTTACTTCGGTACCAAGTGTATCAAAGAAATCAACAAGCATCATCATGTGAATATGCCGATTGTAGATGCCGTGTACAATATCTTGTACGAACGCATCTCGCCAATGATTGAGATTAAACTGCTGACGGACTCGTTCCGATGAAAAAACTTTAACCCTTTAATATAATAATGAATATGATTAAATTAGACATTGAGAAAACTCTTGGATTTATCTCCAAAGAAAACGTTTTCGCCTATGAAGCCCAAGTAAAAGCTGCACAGGAAGCATTAGAAAATGGCACGGGCAAGGGTAATGATTTCTTAGGTTGGTTACACCTCCCCTCCTCCATAACAAAAGAGCATCTGGCTGACCTGAAAGCTACTGCGCAAGTATTGCGCGAGAATTGCGAAGTCGTAATCGTTGCCGGTATCGGCGGAAGCTACCTCGGCACACGTGCGGTAGTCGAAGCATTGTCTAACAGCTTTACTTGGCTGCAAGATAAGAAAACTGCTCCCGTTATTATCTATGCCGGACACAACATCGGCGAAGATTATTTGTATGAACTCACTGAGTTCTTGAAAGACAAGAAATTCGGCGTTCTCAATATCTCCAAATCAGGTACTACTACCGAAACAGCTTTGGCTTTCCGTCTGTTGAAGAAGCAATGCGAAGACCAACGCGGCAAGGAGATGGCAAAGAAGGTAATCGTTGCCATTACAGATGCCAAGAAGGGTGCTGCCCGCGTAACTGCCGACAACGAAGGCTACAAATCATTCATCATCCCCGATAATGTAGGGGGTCGTTTCTCTGTACTGACTCCCGTAGGTTTGTTGCCGATTGCTATTGCCGGTTTCGATATCGAGAAGTTAGTAGCCGGTGCTGCCGCCATGGAGAAAGCTTGCGGAAAAGATGTTCCGTTTGCCGAAAACCCTGCTGCTATCTATGCCGCTACTCGTAACGAACTCTACAAGAGTGGCAAGAAGATTGAAATCCTCGTAAACTTCAACCCCAAATTGCACTATGTAAGCGAATGGTGGAAGCAACTTTACGGAGAATCAGAAGGTAAGGAAAACAAAGGTATCTTCCCTGCTGCCGTAGACTTCTCTACCGACCTCCACTCTATGGGCCAATGGATTCAGGAAGGTGAACGCACCATCTTCGAAACCGTTATCTCTGTAGAAAAGACCAACCACAAGCTGGAAGTGCCTAGCGATGAAGCCAACCTCGACGGTTTGAACTTCCTGGCCGGCAAACGTGTAGACGAAGTAAACAAGATGGCCGAACTAGGAACACAACTCGCTCACGTAGACGGTGGTGTACCCAATATCCGTCTTGTGATCCCTGCCCTGAACGAAGAAACTATCGGCGGTTTGCTGTATTTCTTTGAAATAGGTTGCGGTATCAGCGGTTATGTACTGGGAGTGAATCCGTTCGACCAACCGGGTGTAGAAGCATACAAGAAGAATATGTTTGCATTACTGAACAAACCGGGTTACGAAGCCGAATCTAAAGCTATCCAGGCAAGACTCTAATCTATCAGCCATAGAATATCTAATCGGGCACGGAATTAACTCCGTGCCTGATTTTTTTGTATCTTTGCCGTCAGAAAACAATAGGTATTTATATGTTCGAAAAATCCATAGCCCGCTATCTGGAAAAGCACGGGCACTCCGATATCCAATTAAAAGCCGTTCTCTTCGATATGGATGGCGTACTGTTCAATTCCATGCCCTATCATGCCGACGCATGGCATAAAACGATGGAACGCCATGGCCTGCACCTAAGCCGTGAAGAAGCCTATATGCACGAAGGTCGTACCGGAGCTGCCACAGTGAATATCGTTTATCAACGCCAATTCGGCAAAGAGGCTACTCCCGAAATGATAGAGAGCATTTATGCCGAAAAAAGCGCGGAGTTCAATAGCAATCCCGAACCGGAACGGATGCCGGGTGCTTGGGAAGTATTGCAAAAAGTAAAATCTGACGGACTTACCCCGGTACTCGTCACGGGTTCGGGGCAGCATTCTCTGTTAGACCGTTTGGTTCATAACTTCCCCGGTATGTTCGAACGCAACCGCATGGTAACAGCCTTCGACGTAAAGTATGGCAAACCTCATCCCGAACCCTATCTGATGGGATTAGAAAAAGCAGGTGTGAAAGCCAATGAAGCGATCGTAGTTGAAAATGCTCCTATCGGCGTGCAAGCCGGAGTGGCGGCAGGCATATTCACCGTAGCCGTAAACACCGGCCCGATAGACGACCAAGTATTGTTGGATGCAGGAGCCGATATTTTATTTCCTTCCATGCAGGCACTTTACGATAACTGGGCAGCATTAAACCAAGCCCTTAGCAAACAACAAAGCTGAGAAAGTATATCATTCCGTACTATTAAATACAAAAACTCCCTCTGCAAATCATTCATGCAGAGGGAGTTTTATGTTTAGTGACCCCGGTGCGATTCAAACGCACGACCTTCAGAACCGGAATCTGACGCTCTATTCACTAAGCTACGGAGCCAAAAGCGGGACAAAAGTATAAAAAATATTAGCATATTCCTAACAATAAAGAGTTTTTTCAAGCAAACTTATTATACTACTACTATTATTATTTTGAGTATACGACTTCTATATCTATATACATTTTGTTATTTTTTTAATTAAAAAACAAGCAAGTATTAATATTATTCCTATCTTTGCCGAACAATTTAATAGAAGATTGATAGTGTAAACTTATGAGCTACTTAATAAAACCTGAAGGATATAAACCTTTACTAGATCTAAAGCAAACAGAATTAGGAATTAAACAGATCAAAGAGTTCTTCCAATTGAACCTTTCGTCTGAATTACGCTTGCGTCGTGTCACCGCCCCTCTCTTTGTATTAAAAGGTATGGGTATCAATGACGACTTGAATGGTGTGGAGCGTGCAGTTTCATTCCCTATCAAAGATTTAGGTGACGCACAAGCGGAAGTTGTACATTCTCTTGCCAAATGGAAACGGCTGACACTAGCCGAATATGGTATAGAACCCGGTTATGGCATCTATACAGATATGAATGCTATCCGTGCCGACGAAGAGTTGGGTAATCTGCACTCTCTTTATGTAGACCAATGGGACTGGGAACGTGTTATCACCGCCGAAGACCGTAATATAGAATTTCTGAAAGAGATAGTCAACCGCATTTATGCCGCCATGGTTCGTACCGAATATATGGTATATGAAATGTACCCGCAAATCAAGCCATGCTTACCACAAAAGCTGCACTTCATCCATGCAGAAGAATTGCGTCAACTCTATCCTGATTTGGAACCTAAATGTCGTGAACATGCCATCTGTAAGAAGTTTGGCGCTGTCTTTATCATCGGCATCGGATGTAAATTGAGTGACGGTAAGAAACACGACGGACGCGCTCCGGACTATGATGACTATACCACTCCCGGCCTGAATGATTTACCGGGACTGAACGGTGACTTACTACTTTGGGATCATGTGCTACAACGCAGTATCGAACTTTCTTCCATGGGTATCCGTGTGGATAAAGCAACCCTTCTACGCCAGCTCAAACAAGAAGGAGAAGAGAAGCGTATGGAACTATACTTCCACAAACGTTTGATGAATGACACTCTTCCTCTCTCTATAGGCGGTGGTATCGGTCAATCACGTTTATGTATGACTTATCTGCGCAAAGCACATATCGGTGAGATACAAGCTAGTATTTGGCCCGAAGATATGCGTAAGGAGTGCAAAGAGCACAATATACATCTAATCTAAGATATACTTATCCTGCCATACTACATAAAGTTCAACCCCTCGAAAGGTTGAACTTTATTTTTTATTTTGTACTTTAGCATCCGAAACAATTAACCAAACAAATTATGAATGTTCAAATAGAAGAGAGCTGGAAAGCACATTTACAACCCGAATTTGAAAAAGACTACTTCCAGAAACTAACAGAGTTTGTTCGTGACGAATATGGGAAATATGCCATATATCCCCCGGGAAAGTTAATGTTCAATGCCTTCAACCTATGCCCTTTCGACAAGGTTAAAGTAGTAATCATCGGCCAAGATCCTTATCATGGTCCCGGACAAGCACACGGACTTTGCTTTTCTGTAAATGATGGTGTACCTTTCCCTCCTTCATTACTCAATATCTTTAAAGAAATCAAGAATGATATAGGAACCGATGCTCCACAAACAGGTAATCTCACCCGTTGGGCGGAACAAGGGGTCTTATTACTCAACGCCACCCTTACCGTGCGGGCACATCAAGCCGGTTCTCATCAGAATCGTGGTTGGGAAACCTTTACAGATGCTGCTATCCGTGCACTTGCCGAAGGGAAAGAACATTTAGTATTCATCCTTTGGGGAGCATACGCCCAAAAGAAAGGCGCTTTTATTGACCGCAATAAACATTTAGTATTGGCCTCTGCCCATCCTTCTCCCCTTTCTGCCTACAACGGTTTCTTCGGCAACAAGCATTTCAGCAAAACCAACGAATACCTCCGCGCACAGGGTGAAAAGGAAATTGAATGGTGATGATTTGATCTCCTCTATTAAAACAGAAGTGTCAAAAGTAAGACGGAAATCCATCTACTTTTGACACAACATTAGTTAACTGAAACAAATCTTTCTACCTACTATTTCTTCGCAAAAGAAACGATACCCTTATTATTGCCGGCTGTTAAATCAACAGTTATCACATAAGTGCTTCCTATTTCCAACTTAACATCCTTGGCTAATTCTATATTGCCCGGTTGACTAATATACGCCTCAGAACCGGCTGCTATGGTCAACGCATTATCACCTGCCAACTCACCTCCCCAACCATTCTGGAAGAAGAATTTGCAACTGAGATAATCAAAGCGAATACGATCACCGATTAAAGAACCTTTTTCCGGTCCGGCAGTAGCAGTGAAACGATAGATCTTAGGAGCAACTTCGGGCATACAATAAGCAGTACCAGGATTCCAATCCAATTGTTTGTCGAGCGAAGGAGAACCAACACCCCAACCCATCATCCAGATAGCACCATGACCATCAGCACCCAAAGTTGCATCTTCATTACCATTCATGCGTGAAACGGCAATGTGACGTGCACTCGTGTTCGCCGTAATCTTATATTTGCCGGCCAAAGGCAAGAATTTCAAACTGCCATCTTCCAAAGTCATATAATCAGGATTGATCCACCATTCATTCAAACCACTAATACCGCTTACTGCAATAGACTGGTTCTGCGTCAAATCCATTATAGCAGTGTAGATTTCTCCATCCACACTATTCATCTTTTGGCCACCCATGGTGATATTCTTTATTTCAATGGTTTGTTCACCCTGATCGGTAACTGAAAGAACAGCCTTATCAATACCGGCAGTCACATCAACCACTAATTTATAAATGTGTCCGGGAGTGAGTGTCTTGCCTTCTTTCAGATAGAGATTACCACTATCATAGCCTACACCGTCTACTTTACCTGTACCTACACCAATCAAGTTACTATTGCTGGTCAGTGCGTCTCCTTTGAACTCACCATCCCATCCGGCTGCATAGAAGAACTTGAAGTCAATACCGGAAGATTTAATAGAACGTCCGGCAACAAAGGTCGCTTGGTATTTTTTCGGTTCCATCTGCGACATACACAAGGCATTGTCGGGAGTCCAACCTACTTCACGAGCAGCTACCGATGGTTTACCCACACCGTTACCGATAATCCAGATAGCACCGGTTCCATCAGGTTGCGTTGTAGCCAGCTTTCCGTTCAGAAGCGCCTGTACAAAGAAGGTCTTGTGCTTCATATTGGCTATAATACGATAGTTACCGGAGATAGGTAAAAATTCCAACTTACCGTCATCGTCTTTCTTGAAGAAGTCCGGGTCAATCCACCAATTGTCATAATCGGGTACACCTTCAAAAGCAAGTTTCTGACCCTTAGTCAAGTTCAGATCAATACGGAAGCTTTCGCTATCAGCCAGTTCCATCTTCTCGCCATTTACTCCGAGGTTCATGAAAGGAGAACCTACATAGCTAAAAGTATTAAACGTGATTGAGTATTTTCCGGCAGTTGCATTAGAGAAGCTGATAGATGATGTAGAGCCCTGTGTGATCTCTTTTCCCGACCAGCCAAAAGTAATCACATTACCATTCTCTCCTACCTTGGGAGATACAATGTAACCTTTCACCTCATTAGAAAAACGATCGGTTACACTATACTGATACAATTCGTTACGTTCCATCTTGTATTCCTTGGCATCCTCAGTGATAAGCGTCAGATAAGGAAAGTCAGGACGGCTCAACGAAAGTTCCACTACCTTCTCAGAAGTTGTGAAGTTGATATTCTGCAATATATACTTCAAAGTAGCTTTTCCGTTAGGAATATTTGCCAGATAAGGTATATATATTTTCCCAGTATAGTCCTCACCACTAGTCTTGGTACGTATCACTGTTTCAGATACTTTCTCACCGTCAAAATAAAGTTGTGCTTTCAATGTAGAAAGCGGAACGTCCACATCAGTTGCCTTGATAGTAAAAGGCAAGCTATCGCCAAAAAGAGCATCAGAATACTCTGTCTTAAAGTCCATAACCGGATTTCCCGGCAACAAATCATCGTCTTTGCAGGAGTTCATAAGGAACATTCCTGCCAATGCTGCTACTATATAAATGTTTTTCTTCATAACTAGTGTTACTTTAAAGGTTTTTACTTCTTCCAGCGATAGGATACAATGGACTTGGCGGGAACATCATAAGCAAAGTTGTTCTTGCCGTCATCTATCGTTATCTTTTTCGCCTGAGTGTTATTGTTCATCAGCACCAAAGCATAGCTTCCATCAGGATTGGCAAAAGCAGCATACATCACATTAGCATCGCCCAAGTTACTGGTAGCTATGCGCACTGATCCCGGTTTCACCACCGCCGACATGTGGGCAATGATATAATAATGGGAGTTTCGACGAATGGTCTTATAGTGAGTATTATCAATATCTACCGCACCATAGCAAGTGCGGCAACCACCCTCACGATTGGGACCCAAGTCGCTATCAAGCATCAGATTCCAAACGATAGCTCCACGACACCAGTTTATGGCAGTACCTAATGCCACTTCTTTCATATCGTCCAATAGACGTGCTTGCAGATTACGTCCGTCGTTCCATGTTCCGATAGATGTTTCAGTGAAAAGTAATTCTTTATCCGGATTGGCACGATGTACCGTATTCAACTCGTCACGACTGCCACCATAGTTATGGAAAGCCGCACCGGAAATATACTTGGCAGCTTCTGCATCTTGATAAATCTTGGTTGGATAACCTTGCTGCTGGGCCATATTATCGTAATTGTAATTATGGTCGAAGGAATAAATCTTCGTTTTCAGAGCAGAAGCCTCGAACTTAGGACCAAGTGCATTCTTGATAAAGTCGCGTTGTTCGTCCCAGCCCATAAAGAGTGAAGCGGAGTTGCCACGGTTCAATGGCTCGTTTTGCGGAGTCACAGCATATATATTAATGCCTTTGGCTTGGAATGCTTGAATCCACTTTACAAAATAAGTTGCGTAATCCTGATAATAATCGGGGTTAAGCTGTCCGCTTGTCCATGAATTAAAAGGTTCTTTCGAAGTAAGGTCCTTTACCTTCATCCAGCGAGGAGGAGTCCAGGGAGCAGCCATAATCTTAATGGTAGGATTAATAGCAAGTATCTCCTTGAGGATAGGAATGATATAATCATTCTCTTCCATCTGCAGGGCAAAGTTATCAATACCTTTTTCATCACAACAAGTATACTCACTCAATGAGAAATCCGAACAACCAATGGAAATGCGGATGTAACTAAAACCAAATCCGTCTTTCTCAGAGAAAGTTTCCGTGAGAAATTTGGTACGATCTTCAGGTTTCATCTGCATCAAATTGAAGCAGGTAGAACCAGTTATAGCTGCCCCAAAACCATCCATCTCCTGATAGCGGGTTGAGGGTTCGAGGGTTATGCGGGTTGGAGCCAAGCTAGCACCTTTTCCGAAATCTACAGTTGTTTTCGACAGGTCGTGACTGAGCGAAGTGGTAGTTACAAAGAGAGTAACATCGCCACTTGAAGGAGTCGGTTCCGGAGCGGGAGGATTAACTGGTTCGATTTCATTACCGCTACTGCTACAAGCCGCCAGCATAATAATACATCCTGAAAAGTTAATTGTTAGTTTTTTAATATAATTAATCATATCTTGTACTATAAGTATTTGTCTTTAATAACCAGGGTTCTGTTTGATCTTATCGTTCGTATCGATCACTGATTGCGGAATAGGCAAGCGATAAGAATTTTCAGTGAACGGATATACTTGATGAAGACGCCCCTTATCTTTTGCATAAACAGCATTCATCACTTCTTCTACTTTATTAAGACGAACGAGGTCGAACCAACGTTGTCCTTCGAAAGCCAGCTCCAAGCGACGTTCATTAAGATAAGCAACTTCCATGGCTGTTTGATTACCACGTACGTTGGCAGGCAGATTCTTAAGTCCTGCACGAGTACGGATACGGTCGAGGATAGCAGCAGCTCCTTCCAGGTCAGGAGTACTTCCGTAAATCAAAGCCTCAGCTTTAAGCAACAATACGTCGGCAAAGCGGAATTTAATCAAACTATTGTAAGCAGAACGGCATTTATACATAAATGGATAATTGCTTGACGGATAATAGTTACTCCAACCACAAGCATAATAAACAATGGATTCCTTATAGCGAATCTGGTCACCGGCTTCTTCGAATGCATTGATAAGATCACGTGAGGGCGTCACCCATTTAGCCCACGTAAAGCTATTATCCCAATTAGCCAAGTCACGGCCGAACATCCAAGTACACCAGTTACCATTAGCAGTAGAGAATTGGGCTTCAAGAATTGCCTCTTTTGTATTGCGGGCCTTCACATCAGTCTTGTCGGCATTCATTCCGAAAAGGTCACTAAAATCAACCAGTTCAAAACCGTCTGCCGCTACTTCGTCGCAGTATTTCACCACCTTTGAATAATCGCGTAAAGGCTTCTCGGCATATATCTTGGCAAGCAACGTAAGGGCTACAGATTTAGTGAACAAAGTCTTGTTACCGGGGGTATTATTCGGAGCATCAGGCAATGCTTCTAATAAATCTTTCTCTATCTGCTTATAAACATCGATTTCGGGTGTCTGTTCAGGAAAATATTGACTGTATACATCTTCTATATTTTCAGCTGTTATATTCTCGCCGATTACAGTCACTACAGGAATGTCTCCCCAAAGACGTACCATATCAAAAAGTATCATTGCACGGAAGATTTTACCTTGTGCCTTATAGGCAGCCCGTTCTTTCTCAGTCAGCGTAGCGTCATTCACTGAATCTACGTATTGAACCAGCAGGTTAGCCTTCGCCATATCCGCCAGATAACGGTCCCAGTCACGGGCAATCACCGAATTAGAACCTTCAATAGCATTATTCTCAAACGGTACAACCTCAGCGCCGGTAGTTCCCGCATAAGCATTATCAGAATGTGAATCGGCAATCAGAAGCAAGTCCATATACCAGTGCTCCTGGCGATCTTTCATTAGATTGTATATGCTCAGCATGTGGCTTTCAACAGCCGCTTTATCCTTAAATACAACTTCTTTACCTTTATCAGTAGTTCCTTCGGTCAAGTCCGAAAAGGTATCTACCGGTTCATAATCGAGCGAGCAGGAAGCAAGGCTTACCACCAACATAGCCGACAGTCCGTATAATATATTCTTAAGTTTCATAATCATTCTGCTTTTTAAAATTCTACATTAATACCGAAAGTATAAGTTCTGGAATGAGGATAAGTACCCCAGTCTATACCTTGCACCGAACCACTATTACCCCACTGATTAACTTCCGGGTCCATGCCCGAATAACCTGTCCAAGTCAACAGATTGGTGGCAGTAAAATAAGGTTGCAGGCGAGTGATCCCCCAGCTACGAAGCATCTTTCCGCTAAAGTTATAAGAAAGCGTTACATCTTTCACACGCAAGAAACTACCATCTTCTACAAAGTAAGAAGAGTTCTTGATATCGAATCCGGCCTTAGGTACATCAGTAATTTGTCCGGGTATACGCCAACGATTCAGCACGCGGGTGGATTGATTTTTGCCATCGTACATACCTTCGGTTTCGATACGCGATGCATTATAGATATCATTACCATAAGAGCCTTGCAGGAACACACTCAGATTGAATCCTTTGTAAGAGAAAGAGTTTGTCATACCGAACACAAAATCAGGGTTGGGGTCGCCGATATAAGTACGGTCAGAAGTAGACAAACGTCCATCTTTACTGATATCACGATACATTAGTTCACCTGTTTCAGGATCAACGCCATCGCTGATGTAACCATAGAATCCGCCTAAAGGACGTCCGGGTTCATTACGAACCACTTCGCTCTTCGTGAAATCACTGGTAGGAGCATCAATGTATACTTTCTGCAATGCCAGCTTAGTCAGTTTATTACGGTTGAAAGAGATGTTGAAATCTGTATTCCAACCAAATACTCCTTCGAAGTTACGTGAGCTAATGCCCAATTCAAAACCTTGATTAGTCATTTCGCCTTCATTACGCTGGATAGAATTAGCAATAGCAGCACCTGACGCCGGAAGGGTTACGTACATCAACATATCCTTTGTCTTCTTGTAGTAGTAGTCCATGTTCACCATCAATCTCCCACCCCAGAAACTGGCATCAATACCCACATTGGTTTGTGTAGTAGTTTCCCATTTAAGGTCTTTGGTACGTAAATTTGCGGCAGAGATAGTAGGCAAGGCATGTTCTTGTCCGGGTTTAGTCCAGTCCACACGATTAATATTGTAGCGTTGCAGGTAAGCATAGTCACCTATACCCGATTGGTTACCGGTTTGTCCCCAACCGGCACGCAGCTTCAGGTCGTCCAGCCAAGTAATGTCTTTCATAAATTCTTCAGAAGAGATACGCCAAGCTGCCGAGAAAGAAGGGAATATTCCCCAACGATGATCGGGATGAAGCTTCGATGAACCATCGGCACGAATATTACCGGTCACCAGATACTTACTATCATAGTTATAAGAGACACGGGCGAAGTAAGACATAATGCCCCACTGCGAACCGCCGGAACCTGTATCCGTCCACGAAATTCGGTTAGCAGCATTCAACGTAGGGATTTGATCGTTACGATAATGCGAACCGTTAATCCAGTTGTTGGTATAGTCAGAATCAGTAAAAGAAGAACCAGCCATAGCTTCGATATTGTTCTTCTTAATGCTCTTGTTATAAGTCAGGATATTATCAAAAGTCAGTACAGTATTCATGTTACGTTTATCAGAACCTTCTCCATATTGATTACGTCCCCATGCAGTAGAGATAGGATCAAGGAAAGTAGTATTGATAGAATTGCGACGGTCTATGGTGAAAGAGGATTTCAGCTTCAACTCCGGCAAGAAAGTGATGAAGACGTTTCCTGTAGCTAACAAGCGATTTTCACGATCCTTGTTATTAGCAGAACGCGCCATGTTTTCCAATGGGCTGGTTATGTTGTTAATACCATAGAAGTTGTTGTAATACTGTTTTGGGTTTTCAGGATTCCATATAGGAGCATAAGTAGGTGTATTAATAACAGCCAAAATTACACCACCACGATTAGAACCTAAACCCATTGCTCCACCACCGTTATTAGAATAGTCGGCATAAGATACATTAGCACTAACCATCAACCACTTGCGAATTTGATTTTCTACATTCACACGGAAGCTATAACGTTTGTAGTAAGAGATGTCCAATACACCTTTCTCATTCTGATATCCGGCAGAAAGGTAGTACTTCATTTTATCATTTCCATTGGAAACAGAAACTTGGTAGTTTTGAATATTTCCCGTTGAATAGGTCTCATCAAACCAATTAGTCACATCTGTCAATCCATCCGGAAGGCTAATCATACCAATTTCATCCTGCAATTCTTTATACTGGGCAACATTCAGTGACTTGATCTTATTAGACACTTTGTTTAAACCAAACTGTGCAGTCAAAGTAACTTTCGCTTTACCTTCAGCACCTTGCTTAGTGGTAATCAAGATTACACCGTTTGCTGCACGCGAACCGTAGATAGATGCTGAAGAAGCATCTTTCAAAATCTGCATATCTGCGATGTCGGTCGGAGCCAGGAAGTTGATATTATCCACCGGCACACCGTCCACGACATACAGAGGATCATTACTACCGTTCATAGAAGTAGTACCACGCACACGGATCGACATTTCCCCACCAGGTTTTCCACTCGGTTGAATTACTGATACACCGGCTGCTTTACCTTGTATGGCCTGTCCTGCTGACATAATAGGACGTTGGTCAAGGTCTTTTGTCGACACACTCGAAATAGCAGTAGTCACATCCTTACGTTTCACCGAACCGTAACCAATTACCACTACTTCATCCAATACCTCAGCATCTTCCTGCAACACTACCTGCATCTGACGGGAAGCACGTAATTCTTGCGTCTGATAGCCAACATATGAGAAAACGAGTGTAGCATTAGGACCTACATTCAGCTTAAAGTTGCCATCAATGTCTGTAATTGCTCCATTGTTAGTTCCTTTTTCTAAAACGCTAACACCAATAAGGGGTTCTTTTTGTGCATCGAGCACTTGACCGGATATGGTCTGCTGTTGTGCAAAAGCACTTAACGAGAAAAGCATTGCCATAAGGGCAAAAAGAATCTTACGACTCTTAAGGAGGGATTTCCACCTGTTCATTTTCATACGTATTAATTTAAAAGTTAATATTTCTACCAGTCAATCTAATACCTACAGACAATAAATATCCAAGGCACTGAATCAACAATGCAAAACTATTAAATATAGCAACGCTATTAAGGATGATGAAAAAGAATGTAGATAACTTAAACAGTTATATCATTAAAATACAACTAATTACACAAAAACAGATCGTGTAAAAAAGTGGATTGAAGATAAGGAATACAGAGATCAGCGAATAGCTTTTACCTGTTCTTCAAACTCCTCTCGGGAACCTCCCGCTCTATTTTTAACTTTAGAGCGATAATTATAAATAGTATTAACCGAATATCGAAGAAATTCAGCAATCTGTGAGCTATCTTCAATTCCCAAACGTATAAGCGCAAATATCCTGAGCTCTGTATTTAACAGTTCGCCCCGTTTTAACACAATCTGGTCGTCAGGCAAAAGCAAGGCATTGAACTTCTTCACAAAGTCGGGGAAAATATGTAGAAATGCTGTATCAAAGTTAGCGTAAAGTTCTTCTAGTTCGGCATCCATAGCATCCTGAGAGCGAGTTATCTTCAGAACTTCAGCTATCCGCCCATCAGATAGCTTTTTACTCACCATGCGACGATAGCTGTCTAACTTATTGATATAAGTGGAACAAAGCTTCACAAAACGTGCTATGTATTCCTCCTTTATTTGATTGGATTCCGATAATTCAACATTCGTCGATTTAAGGCAAAGATTCATCTGCCGTAAATCTTCATTCAATTTGTTCAACTGATCATTCGCTGTTTGCAAATGATTACGAGCTACCGAAAGACGTTTCATTTGTCGATAAATGTACACTAAAGCGGCAATGAACAAAAAAAGTAATATCGAAATAAGAATAATGTACAGTTCTAATCGATTGTTCTGTTTCTCAATCATTGCTTGGTAGGTCTTGTCAATCAATGACAGTACATCAGCGCTCTGCCAGCTACGCAGGCGGGCATTATAAAACTTCGTATCACTCCATGAAAAACGCATATACTGGTAGGCACGTTCCACATCACCTGCTTCATATAGCAGCTTAGCCAACATCCAAAGTGATGCATGATCCTTGGTTGCAGATTTTATATCCGAAATAGCAGACAAAGCCAAATAGCCCATTTCTTGCTCGGTATCATTCAGTTTATTATAGATAAGAGAGCGATAATAAGTAACCAATGCATACTGAGGAGTGCCAAAGACAGATTTTTCTAAACGAGTATCATTCAATTTTAAAGCAGCTTCATACTTCTTGTCATCACGCAACAAGGTTTCCTGTAATATAAGATATTCGTCCGACTGCGGGTCGAGCAACATATAGAGAGAGTCTTTGTTAAGTTGCGCTATCTGCCAGTAATAGCCGGCAACAGCCTTGTGCTGTGTATAATACCCTAACTCACCATAAGCACGGTCAAAACAAGTATAGTATTTCACAAGTTGTTGTGGCTGTAATCTGGAACGATTGATCGAATCCAGCACATCAACTGCTTCCTTGTACATGCCCGAAGAAGAAAGGAGGTAAGAGAGTTCGAGTTGAGATGCATTTTTCCGATCTTCATCTTTCATTTTGAAGGCCAGTTGTATATTCTTATCCAGATAAGAAATAGCTGAATCACAAATAAATGATTTATATTCCTGATAAAGTTCCATGTTCAATTCATAGCAACTTTCTGAAATAGGGTCAACATGTTTCAAGCGTTCAGTTAACCTCTCAATACGATCCACTTTCTTTTGCAGAAAAACTTGATTAGTCAAAATCGTCTCATCAAGTACACTCAGTAATGAATCAAGATTGACATTCGCAAATACACCTGATATAAAGTATATTGAAAACAGAAATAAAACAAATAGCTTTTTCATTCATAATGAAGTTTTTTAAGGTTAATACCACTGGATATTACTCTGAGTCTGACTTCTCTGTTCCCACTTCAAATCTTGCAGGATACTAGCATTGGCACGAATCGTGAAATTGTAATATTTCCATCTGCCGAATGGGGAAAGTGCAGCAGACATACTGAAGCAATGCAAATCACGGGTTATATTGAATGAAGTCTGTACTATTTCTTTCGCATTGAAGTCGTAACCGGAGTTAAAGCTAACAGCCCACTTATTACTGATTTTAATATTGCCATTAATTCCAAGTGAGTTCAGACTAACCTTATACGGATAGCGCATATTTTGACGATTAATAGGCCTGGTTCTATCTTCTGTTATATTAAAACCGGTACTAAAATTAATAGACCATGGCATTTTGAATACTTGATATCCATCTGAGTCTACAGCAGCCTTCTCTGTTTTCTTTTTGGGAGTACCATTGCCCGTTTCATCTGTATTCTCACCATTTTCCTCACCTGCCGATTCATCGGATTTCTTCTTGTCTTTATCCTTATCTTCATCTTTATTACCGGAGAAGAAGTTGGATATTTTTTTCCAGGTATCATTATTCAATGTCCAACTGAAAGAAGTACCGTAACCGGACCAACGTCCAAAACGCCCGTAAGACCATTCCGTACGATCGCCGACATAGACTTCTCCATTCTTATCAAACTCATAAGCATAGGTAGCAAAAGTCGAAGCCATACTGAATGTATAGTTCTTACCGAACTTCATACGAAGATTCAACTGCAAATCACTCCATTGACGGGTTTGCGCCGCCATATTATAAGAGATACTTGCCCCCAATTCATCAATCAAACTAACTTTGTGGATAGAGTCATTCTTATCCTTATACTTCATCTCAAGGTTATTGGAGATACTAAAGTTAATACTTCCCTGTTTACCTCCACTGGGAGGAGAAAATGCCTGCCTGTCATAATAAGAATATTTCACCGTGTCGCGTCTTCCGTCTGTTCCCTGTTTGATATAAGAATCATAATAGCCATATCTTGACGAAGTAAAGTCGGGAGCAGCACTAATGCTGACGGAAGGAGTGATGACATGACGAATTTGTATAGCTTTCTTTGGCAAGAATATAGGTTTGTACATACCATAGATCTTGGTGTTAAGTCCCAAACTGGCACTATAGTTATATACACGATGGAAACCATACGTAGTGTCTTTAACCACCTCCTGATGCTGTACATCCCAGTCTTGCTTAATCTTTCGCGTATACCAACGCTCTGTATAATTGACCGAAGGAGTCAGATTGAAGTATTTAAAAAGAGTAAACGTTGCACTAATAGGAACATCATGTTGCATACCGTTATCCCAATCACGCACCAAGCTCTTCTTAAATATCATATTATCTTTTGTCGTGATACTATTTTTCAAGCGACCGGTGTAACGCACTGAAATCTTTTCATACCAGCGTTCGTCACCAACCGGATGTTTCCGTTTGAAAGGGAAAATAGTACTTAATGAAATATTCAAATCCGGAAGGGTTACAGCGATCGAAGAATCTTTCATATTCTGTGCTATATTAGCAGAAGAAGAAATACTAAGATGCTGATCCGGGAAGTTGCGAGAGTAACTGACACTAGATGTTTTCGTATTTTGCGACATCGCCTGCGAATTATACATGTTACCAATGTTGGTACGTTCGTAACTACTCGTAGCAAAGTTCACACTGGCCGAGAATGTTGAATTCGGACTAGCCTTAGGATCTTGACGATGCGACCATACCACCTTGAAGTCTTTAGCAACAGAATAATCAGGCAAACCTTTATCTCCGGTTTTAGTCACCTGGTAGTTAGCCTGCAACATGCCGGAGAATCTATATCGCTTTACGTAATTAGTTTCAGCATTCAAAGCCCAGGAACCTTTCGTAAAGATATCACCTCTCAACTTCAAGTCCATCTGGTCACTGATAGCGAAATAATAGCCACCATCGGTCAAACCGAAACCACGGTTTGAGTCATCCATATAGGTAGGCATCAAGAAACCGGACTGATAACTGCTTGAAAACGGGAAGAAAAAGAAGGGTACAGCAAGAGGCAACGGCACATCTTCTACAACTAAATAAGCAGGTCCCGTCACCACATTCTTCTTCGGACGTACTTTGGCATAGGTCATCTGCATGTAGAAGTGAGGATGATCGTGATGATCGCAAGTAGTATAACGACCACTTTTCATATAAAGCTCATCGTTCAATCCCTTCTTTGCATTGTTACCGGTAACGTATCCTTCACCCTGCTGGCTTACAACATTGCTGATAATACCTTTTTTACTCTTGAAATTATAACGGATCGTATTGGTCTCGTAAGGAGTCTCACCATCTTTAAACACCGGAGTGCCTTGCATTACACCCAAAGAATCTTCCACACCATGAGCATATACTGTACTACTATCCATATTCATAGTAATAACATCCGCAGCCAATTCAATCTTCTCGTAATTCACCTTTCCCTGTCCGTACAAATGTGCATACCCTCCTTGAGTAAATACAATAGAGTCATTGGCTTCATAAGTAACAGGAGCATCCAATCCATCTTTCTTGGGAGGTGGAGGTGTTATAGAGTCTTTCCGCAATGAATCGTTCAACAGTGCACTGCCGTTCTGTAAAGAATCCGGCTGTTGACTTCGCGGTATCATTCCCCTTCCCCGACGCTGAGACACAGCCTCACCGGAAAGTAGGAGCAAGACAAATAGTAGTATAAATGATATGAATGTATTTGCTTTCAATGGCGTCATTAACTTATAGTTTACGCTTGAAGGGGCAAAAGTACGTATTTTATACGGATAATCTCCCTCTTTTAAAGAAATTTAGATTGCTACAAGAACTGTTCGCACCAACAATCGAAGCGTTGCAAGCCGGCATCGCCATAACGTTCCAGGCTTTTACGCGCTTTTTCTACGCTTTTCTCCTTATCCAAACGGGTCTTTGAATAGAACTTATCGGCAAAGCAAATGACCTGTTCTTCCCGACTTAACGGAATCATCTCCCGATGAGGAACAGGCAAACCTTGTGCAAGGATCTCCTCCAATGAAAGCCCTGCACCCGTATGACGCTCACAAACTAACGCATGAAGAGGATAGCCTTCCTCACGCATCAAGTCAGCTCCTAAGTAACCATGACAAATATAAGGTTTGTCACCAAAGCAATAAATCCCATCAGCATCGGTAAGAAAAATACCAAGATCATGCAACATGGCCGCCTCATACAAGAACTCTTTATCTAACACAAGTTCCGGATGACGATCGGCAATCATCAATGCTTTATCTGCAACTGAACGACTATGAGTGAGCAAAATATGTTTCAACTCATTATCTTCCGGATAGTATTTATCTATAATATGAATCGGATTCACTTTAATTTAATAATTTTCAATTAATTACGTTTAAACTTATACAAGCATACTTCATCACGCATATCACAACTACGTTTCTCTGTACGAAACACTTTTTCGAGCTGATATGTTTTACTTAATTCATCCAACATATTCTGTTCTTCCTTTTCCGGTACCAGTAAATAACCTTCGGCAGGTTGTTCGACCTCAATATGCCTCATACGGTCATTCAAATAAAAATTAACACCATAGAAGCTCATCGACGAATAAGAATAAACAGAACCTTCGGGCACATACGTATTCACCTGCTCCGCTAAATATTTATCTGACTTTACAGACAACACGATAGGCTGATATACACCATCCAAAACGACAAACAGACAAAGCATGCATCCCGCAATGCCATATAATAGAGAACGTGTATCCGCACGTTTTACTACCATTCTCAATGTACAGACAGAAGCTATTACAGGAAGCGCAATCAGGAACCATTTGGGTATCGATAGGGAAGTATCTTTCAATGCATTCATAAATCCTATATTTTCGGCAGCATGACGTCCACTACCCCAAATACTATCGGGAATGAAGCCACAACGAACAGAAATGAATACCACAGTTAATAACAATCCAAGGGAAGCAAATATGATTGCACAGATTTTAAAGACCTTAGCTCCACGTTGTACCAGAATTAATAAATATTCGGCAATCAACACCGCCATAAACGGATAGATAGGAAGTAAATAGACACTTCTTTTACTCTTTGGAATGCAATAGAATATAAAAATAATCAATATGACCAACCATGTGAACAGTTGTATAGGAGACTGGTTGCGAAAAACCGTCCAAGCTTTCTTCAGCCGGTTCATGCCTCCATCACCTTTGGGCAGGAACTGCATATTCTTCCATTTCAAACCAAACAAAGAAATAACCAGAACTAACGTCCAAGGCACCCATCCCCAAATCAAAGTCAGGAAGTTATACCAAATAGGATTTTCATGAGATTCATAAGTCATCTTGCCAAGAAAACGTCCGGTATTCTCCTCCAATACTAAATCCATAAATTCTTGCCCTCCATGCTGATAAGCAGCCATATACCATGCCAGTAACGGAATAAGCGAAAGCAATCCGATGCCTGCCAACGAAAAGAATGCTTTGACAAACGAACGTCCGCGCATCAATTGATAAACGCCGATTACCAAACAAGGGAAAATAGATCCTACAGGTCCTTTAGTAAGCGAGGCACCTCCCATCAGAAGTATTGCCACCCAAGGCACTCCACGGCATTCTTTTTCATCCCAACGGTAAAGCAGGCATAACGAAATTACAATTAACGAGACTTGCAACATATCTACCCGGCAAGCAACTGCCGCACGATGCACTTCGAAAGAAGTCAATAGGAGTATTGAAGAAAGAACCGCTGTTTTTATATCTTTACGCTTGGCTATAAACGAGAAAAACACCAACTGCATAGCTAAGAAAGCCAACGCGGATGGCAATCGGGATGAAAACTCTGTTAATCCTCCCAAGATATAAGAGAAAGAAGCAATCGCCCAGTAAAGGAATGGAGGCTTATAAGCCATATCACTTCCATAATTTAACGGAAGAATCCAATTTCCACTCTCCAACATAGAGAAAGCTACAATGGCCTCTCTAGGCTCACCTTTAGAATAAAAGATCGTTTCACCCAAAAAAGGAACAACCACAAGTACGCTCAACAGCGCAATAAACCAGAACGCTTTCTTCTTGTCTGACATAATTTTATCTGTTTTTATGTTTTCGCTGGGCAAAAGTACAAATTATTCTGCAACATTACCTAATTTTGCACGAGCAATGCAATAAAACTATGATGATGATTAAACTCAAACAATTACCGGAATTTATCCGTTTTGCTATGGTAGGCATTGTTGCCACTCTCATACACTACGGACTGTATTTCATATTGCAACAGATTATTAATGTAAATATAGCCTATACATTAGGTTATGTATGCAGTTTTGCCGCCAATTTTTATCTCACTGCCTATTTTACTTTCAGGAAAAAACCTTCTTGGGTCAAAGCATTTGGTTTCGGTGGAGCGCATCTTTGTAACTATTTACTACACATCGGACTCTTAAATATGTTCTTATGGTTGGGCGTTACCAAACCGTTGGCACCGATTCCGGTTTTTGCAATAGCGATACCGGTCAACTTTCTATTAGTTCGGTTTGTTTTTAAAAGAAAAGATTGATAATTTGTTTTTCTCACAATTTCTTACGAACATTGCAGAAATATCTATAATTTATGGAAAAGGAAGAATCCCTCATACTTGCCGTAGTCGTACCTTGCTATAAAGAGGAGGCTGTATTACCCGAAACTCACAAAAGACTTTCCCTTTTGCTTGACAAACTGATTCATGGACAGCAAATCTCTCCCCAAAGCTATATACTCTATGTAAACGATGGAAGTACAGACCAAACTTGGCCCATAATTAGAGATCTCCATGAGCACACCTCTTATGCCTGCGGCTTAAATCTTGCTGGAAACGTAGGACATCAAAATGCTTTACTGGCCGGTCTGAATGCTGTGAAAGAGCGTTGTGATATAGCTATTTCCATTGATGCAGATTTACAGGACGACATCCATGTGATTCCTGAGATGATAGATGCTTATAAAGCGGGAAATGATATTGTATATGGCGTGCGCAAAGAACGCAACACCGATACTTTCTTCAAAAGAAGTACAGCTTTGGCTTTTTATCGTTTAATGAAAGCCATGGGCGTGAAATCGGTTTACAATCATGCCGACTATCGTTTAATGAGCCAAAGAGCATTGCAATATTTATGCCGTTTCCGTGAACGTAATCTGTATCTACGTGGATTAGTACCTCTTGTTGGCTACCAAACAACTTCTGTTTATTACAATCGCGATAAACGATTTGCAGGAGAATCGAAATATCCGTTCAAAAAAATGCTCAACTTTGCGATTGACGGTATTACGTCCTTCTCCGTAAAGCCTGTTCGTATGATTTTCTGGTTAGGTTGTATTTTCATCTTGATAGCACTATGTGTTACAACATGGACACTCCATTCTTATTTTCTGCATAATACTGTCCCCGGATGGTCTTCTTTAATGATTTCCATTTGGTTGGTAGGCGGCGTTGTGCTCATTTCTCTTGGCATTGTCGGAGAATATATCGGGAAAATATACATTGAAGTGAAAGATAGACCACGTTATAATGAAGAGGAATTATTATTGCGTTCATAATCTTCTTTCACGTTTTCTATTTTAAAAGGGCATTCAATATCTCATTAGGAGTTTTAAAATAGTAGGTAGCATGGATTTGTTCAACAGAGTGACAGCCCCACATTGCCACTCCGAAATCAACTCCGGCATATACCGCACACTCCCTATCATAAATTGTATCTCCAATATAAAGTGCCTCTTGTGGTTTTAACCCCGCTTTGTTTAAGTAAGCTAACATGGGCTCGACAGATGGTTTGGGAGCTATGCTATCTTCGACAGTAATAACTGTATCGAAGTATGTTTCAATACCCAATGGGATAAAATCATGCTGAAATTCTTTTTTGTTCTTAGAAGTGATAATACCAAGTTTAAAACCTCGGTTTTTAAGCTCCAGAAGCACTTCCATTATACCATCAAATAATTTCATTGTATATGACAACTCATTCATATAACTATTCCATAGCAGATTAGCCACAGAGACTTCATTGATTCCTAATTGTTTTAAAGCCACTTCGCTCGGAATACCCAATGCAAAGCGTAAATCGTCAATTGGATAACTTTTATTCTGTAACTCCAAAAGAACTCTTTGTAATGCTGTTAGATCCGCATAAGCTGAATCTAACATCGTTCCATCAATATCAAATATGATATGCTTATATTTCATAGTCTATTTCATCTTAGTATTTAGATATTTAACTCTCTTTCTTTCTCTTTTTCCACAACTGATAGCTATTGATAATATTTTGCCACAGCACATACGAACCAGGTCCTACGGAAGATAGTGGATTAAGATACGTATAGGACATCCATATGGCCAATACGGTATTCTTCTGCCCCAATGCCTGCCCCCCACTGATACGTTCCTGATAGTGACCGCCAATTCTTTTGCCTAAATAGAACTGAATGCAACAAGTAATCAAACCAGCTAGAGCAATCAAGACTTCTACAAATACCGATGCATCACTATTAACCAAAGAGCGTACCGTTTGTCCGGAAACAATGGCAAGCGCCACCGCCCATAAATAAAAGGCTGCATCACGGCAACCTAACAGAAGATGATGCACTTTCGGCACAAAAGCACGCAGAAACCAAGCCAAAAAGAAAGGAAAAAGCAATAATGGAAACACCTTACTTAAAATCTTCAGAAAAGCAGCAATAAAAGTAATATCAACATGAGGTTCTACCATTGGAAATACTATTGGAACAGCCACAGCAGCCAAAAGATTGGATAACAAAGTATAGGTAGTTAAACTGGATGCACTTCCCCCCAGTTTCCCCGTAATTACGGCAGCAGCAGTTGCAGTAGGACAGATAAGACAAACCATTGCACCCTCAAAAACTTCACGATAAGTCTCTTCCATTGGGCAATACACCAATAAAGCAGCTACTATCAGACAAGAAACCGTTTGAAATATCAGCAACCATGCATGCCATATTTTCGGCTTCAACTCATGCACCTCTACCTTACAAAAGGTAAGCAACAGTTGTGCAAAAATTAATGCCGGGGTAAGAAAAGCGACCAAACCATTTATAAAAGGCTTAGCAGGTGCCAGGAAGGAAATCCTTGCAAAGAAGAAATATCCCAGAGTGCCGGTAATCATCGCTAAAGGCAATGTCCAGTTCTTCAAGAAACGAAGAATCATACCTATCTATTTTTAAAGTTAAATCGATGCAAAGTTACTTATATTATTAATAAGATGAACCGTAACAATAAATAATTGGTTAGATTAGAAAAAACATCCTTAGATACTAAATCTGCCCAAAAATGACTATAAAACAAACAAAACTTAAATACAAAGCATGAGTTTTCTATAAATTTCTACTACATTTGCAACAATTTTCATATGAAACTATATAGACGCTACATATTATATATAAGTATATGCTTAGGGCTGCTTACTTCTCCCTTTGGTATCAGCAGTGCTATAGCAAAAGATTTTGTTGTCGTGATCGATGCAGGTCATGGTGGGCATGATCCGGGGGCAGTTGGTAAAATCTCCAAAGAAAAAAACATCAATCTGAATGTAGCCCTGAAACTTGGCAAGCAAATCAAAAAGAACTGTCCCGATGTGAAAGTGATCTATACTCGGGAACGTGATGTATTCATCCCTTTGGATAGACGTGCCGAAATAGCGAACAATGCCAAAGCTGATTTATTTATTTCAGTACACACCAATGCCTTAGCTAATAACCGAGTAGCAAAAGGAGCTTCAACCTGGACATTAGGTCTCGCCAAATCAGACGCTAACCTGGAAGTAGCCAAACGTGAAAACTCCGTTATTCTATACGAAAGCGATTATAAAACCCGCTATGCCGGTTTTAATCCAAACTCTGCGGAATCTTATATCATCTTCGAATTCATGCAGGACAAGTATATGTCTCAAAGCGTACACTTAGCCTCACTTGTACAAAGACATTTCCGCAACACTTGCCAACGCGTTGACCGAGGAGTGCATCAGGCAGGCTTTCTAGTACTGAAAGCCAGCGCTATGCCAAGCATATTAGTTGAACTAGGATTCATCTCGACACCGGAAGAAGAACGCTATTTAAACTCCGAAGCGGGAACAACCACTCTTGCCGACGGTATTTTCCGTGCATTTCTTGCCTACAAGCGTGAACAAGAAATTCGTTTGAATGGAAGCAGCAATACCATCTTACCTGAAGATGTACCCGAACCTGTTCAGAAAGAAACAGCGGATACTACCACTAACAAAACTTCAGAAAAGGAAGAATTGCCTAAAACGGTGGTTCCCAAAGAATCCTCACGTCCCCAACAAGTAGAAAAAGCAATACCTTCGCAAACAGAACGTAGTGGCATCGTGTTTAAAATACAAATACTTACTTCTTCCAAACCATTAGCCGTGAATGATAAAAGATTGAAAGGGCTGAAAGATGTAGATTATTATAAGGAAGGCGGAATCTATAAATATACTTATGGCAATTCGCCCGATTATAATAAAGTATTACGAACTAAGCGTTCCATTTCAACTCAATTCAAAGACGCTTTTATTATCGCATTTAAAGATGGTAAAAAGACGAATGTCAATGCAGCCATCGAAGAATTTAAAAGAAAAAGAAACAAATAACAACAAGATACATCATGAAGTATATCACTAAAGAAGTCAGAATAGGAATTGCAGGCATAGCTGCCCTCTGCATATTAGTATATGGCATTAATTATCTGAAAGGTATTAATATGTTTAAGCCTTCCAGCTATTTCTATGTAAAATTTCAGAATATAAATGGTCTGACCAAGTCGAGCCCTGTTTTTGCCGATGGTTTCCGCGTGGGTATTGTGCGTGATTTATACTACGATTATTCACAACCGGGAAAAGTAGTTGCAGAAATAGACGTGAATCCCGATTTGCGCATCCCCAAAGGAAGCACAGCCGAACTAACAGCTGAAATGTTGGGAGGCGTCAAGATGAATCTATTACTTGCCAACAATCCTCGTGAAAAATATCAGATAGGCGATACTATCCCCGGAGTACTCAACAATGGCATGATGGAGAAAGTTGCCAATATGATGCCGGAGATAGAAAAGATTCTACCGAAACTGGATTCAATACTGGCTTCGCTGAATACAGTAATGGCGGATCCTGCTATACCTGCAACGTTACATAATCTGCAAGATTTAACAGCGAGTATGGCAGTAAGCAGCCACCAATTACAAACACTCATGAAAAAAGATATTCCCCAATTAACAGGCAAATTAAATACCATTGGAGACAACTTCGTGTTCATTTCCAACAACTTAAAAGAGATAGACTTTGCCGCTGCCATGCAAAAAGTAGACTCAACCTTAGCAAATGTAAAAATGATTACAGATAAGTTGAATCAAAAGGATAATACTATCGGCCTCTTGCTAAACGATCCGTCTCTTTATAATAATTTAAACGCGACGACAGCCAATGCCGCAAGCCTGTTAGAGGACTTGAAATCACATCCCAAAAGGTACGTTCATTTCTCTCTATTTGGGAAAAAAGATAAGCAGGAAATATCCATTAAATAGAATTTGTCTAAATAAGCAGGCAGAAAATAAAATAAAAGAAAAGCCCTTGCAACTCTATACAGAAAGCAAGAGAGCTGTTTTCATGCTATGGTTCACAAAAAAGATACCGAGACAATAAATAAATATAACCTGCTATATATCAAACTATTGCACAAACGCAACAGTCCCATATAGGGACTAGTTTAATCATTTCGATAAGTTACTGAGTGTAAAGTGCTTATTACTTTTTAGAGAAACGCAAGAAAAAAAGGATTTGTTTTTTTCGAATAAGATTGCGAATTTTGCAATCGTAGAAGTTTTGCTTAATTAATAAATGTATTTAGAGCCGTTATGAGTGAAATAGATCATGTCGGGCTGTGGAACCGCTGCCTTGAAATTATCAGAGACAATGTTCCGGAGCAGACATATAAAACATGGTTTCTTCCCATCATGCCTTTAAAATATGAGGACAAAACGCTGGTCGTACAAGTGCCCAGCCAGTTCTTTTATGAGTTTTTGGAAGATAAGTTTGTGGACTTATTGCGTAAAACTCTTTATAAGGTAATAGGTGATGGGACAAAATTGATGTATAATGTCATGGTGGATAAAAGTTCCCGCCCTGAGAAAACCGTTAATTACGAATCAACTCATCGTACCATTATTCCACAAAAACCGGTGATCGATAAAAAGATCCCGCAAATTCCGGTTCCAGAGCTTGATCCGCACTTGAATCCTGAATATAATTTTGAAACATTCATTGAAGGTTATAGCAACAAGCTGTCGCGTAGTGTGGCAGAAGCTGTTGCTCTTAACCCGGCTAAAACTATATTCATTCCACTGTTCCTGTATGGTGCTTCCGGCGTAGGCAAGACTCATCTTGCCAATGCGATAGGAACTAAGATCAAAGAATTATATCCGGACAAAAGAGTTCTATATGTTTCTGCACACTTATTCCAAGTGCAATACACAGACTCTGTGCGGAACAACACCACCAACGACTTTATCAACTTCTACCAAACCATTGATATATTAATTATTGATGATATTCAAGAATTTGCAGGTGTTACCAAGACCCAAAATACATTCTTCCACATCTTCAATCATTTACATCAGAACGGCAAACAGCTTATTTTGACTTCCGACCGTGCCCCCGTGTTGCTACAAGGCATGGAAGAGCGATTAATAACCCGTTTCAAATGGGGAATGGTTGCCGAATTGGAAAAACCGACCGTAGAACTTCGCAAAAACATCTTGCGTAATAAGATACACCGTGACGGATTACAATTTCCGCCGGAAGTAATCGAATATATTGCAGAGAATGTGGGAGACAGTGTACGCGATTTAGAAGGTATAGTCATCTCCATCATGGCACACTCTACCATATACAACAAGGAAATTGATTTGGAACTTACGCAGCGTATCGTCCGCAAAGTAACTAACAGCGAAAGTAAAGCAGTCAGCGTTGATGACATCATAAAGACCGTGTGCAAGCACTTCGGCCTGGAAAACGCCGCCATTCACACCAAATCCAGAAAAAGAGAAGTAGTACAAGCCAGGCAAATAGCCATGTATCTAGCCAAACATAATACAGAATTGTCTACATCTAAAATCGGGGCCATGATTGGCAACAAAGATCATGCTACCGTATTACATGCCTGTAAGACCATTAAAGAACTGAGGGAAGTAGATAAATCTTTCCGGTCAGAAATTGACGAGATTCAGGCAACACTGAAAAAGTAGTTATGAGTTATTAGTTATAAGTTATTTGCTTATCACAAGGCAAACATAAACAAATAACTTATAACTAATAACTCATAACTAACTCAAAATCCTTGCTTCTTCATAACCTGCCAAAGATTCTCGGACATAGCTTCACTATCTTTCTTTGTATAACGGACATCCGTAAAGACTTGAGCCAGTGTCTCTTTATTGTTTTCTAAGATAAATTGCACATTTTCGGGTAATGACTCTTTATAGGCATAAAGGCGATCAATATCCTCCGGAGTATAATCATGATAAGTTTCGTCATGAACAATTGCCTCCAAAGGCAAACGATCTACTTGCGGCGGAACTTCAGAAGGCCATCCTACTGTCACGGTAGTAATAGGAAATACCAGTTCAGGCAATTCCAAAGCTTCAACAATCATTTGAGGATTGTAAGTAGTGGTGCCTAAATAGCAGATACCCAACCCTTTTTCTTCTGCCGCAACACAAAAAGTCTGGGCAACCAACAAAGCATCAACGGAACCTGTTACAAACCACTCAAAATTATTATATCCCGGTTCCGCCTTTCGTTGTTCACACCACTTAGTGAATCGGCGTAAGTCTATGCAAAAAGTAAGTACCACCGGAGCCGCTTGTACCATCGGCTGATTAAAATGTGCAGGAGCCAATTTTGCCTTACGCTCTGCGTCACGGGTTACAATTACACTATAGATTTGCATATTTCCGACCGTAGAAGCCCGGAAAGATGTTTCAAGCAAATCATTTAACAAATCAGAAGAAATCTCTTTCTGCTGATACTTTCGGATAGTTCTCCTTTGTTTCATGCTTTCCATTCTTTCTTTTTTCTGCAAATATATAAAAAGAATCACAATTTGTCATTTAAGTACAATATTAAAATAGAGTATACTTTTCATTATTGGGAAAACCTTTTCAATACACAATTTGTTCATAAAATACTTTTTGGGAAACTTTTTCGTTTCGCAAAAACAACAATTCACTAGAAGACAACTAATTAACAACTAAAACTAGAAAACTTTCAATCGGTTAATAAAAATATTCATTTTTATTTTGCCAAATTGAAAATCCTTCCTAGCTTTGCAATCTCATTTGTTAACGATAAGTATGACTTCTACAAATTTACTTATTTGCAACTAAATCTAAGATTTTCAGCATCGTGGAAAAGAAAAATTATTCTTATGAAGAAGCCTACGAAGAATCTTTACGATACTTCCAAGGCGACGAGTTGGCTGCCAGAGTTTGGGTAAACAAATACGCAGTCAAAGATTCTTTCGGAAATATTTATGAGAAATCTCCGGAAGACATGCATTGGAGAATAGCCAATGAAGTAGCTCGAATTGAAGCTAAGTACCCCAATCCATTGAGTTCGGAGGAACTTTTTGGCTTGCTGGATCACTTCAAGTACATCGTTCCGCAGGGAAGTCCGATGACTGGAATTGGCAATAACTACCAGGTAGCCTCTCTATCCAACTGTTTTGTAATCGGTGTGGATGGTGAAGCAGACTCTTACGGTGCTATCTTCAAAATAGATGAAGAACAAGTACAATTAATGAAGCGTCGTGGTGGTGTAGGACATGATTTGTCACACATACGTCCTAAAGGTTCTCCGGTAAAGAACTCCGCATTGACTTCTACCGGACTGGTGCCATTCATGGAGCGTTATTCCAACTCACCCCGCGAAGTAGCCCAAGACGGACGTCGTGGTGCACTGATGTTGAGCGTTTCTATCAAGCATCCCGATTCAGAGGCATTCATCGACGCCAAGATGACAGAAGGCAAAGTGACAGGAGCAAACGTTTCAGTAAAGTTGGCCGATGCGTTTATGGAAGCTGCTATTGCAGGAAAACCGTTCGTACAACAATATCCTATCGATGCAGCCGAACCCACCTTTAAAAAAGAGATCGATGCAGCAAGTTTGTGGAAGAAGATTGTGCACAATGCATGGAAATCCGCTGAACCGGGCGTACTTTTCTGGGATACTATTCTTAGAGAGTCCGTGCCCGATTGCTATGCAGATTTAGGTTATCGTACCGTTTCTACTAATCCGTGTGGAGAAATTCCGCTGTGCCCGTACGACTCTTGCCGTTTGCTTGCTATCAATTTATATTCATATGTAGTCAATCCGTTCAAGGCAGATGCTTACTTTGATTTTGAACTATTCAACAAACATGTAGCTTTGGCACAGCGTATTATGGATGACATCATCGACCTCGAGCTGGAGAAGATCGAACGTATCATGGATAAGATCGATTCTGACCCCGAAAGTGAGGACGTAAGACATACCGAACGGATATTGTGGCAGAAGATATATAAGAAGAGCGGTCAGGGACGCCGTACCGGTGTTGGTATCACTGCCGAGGGCGACATGCTGGCTGCGTTGGGCTTACGCTATGGTACTGAAGAAGCTACCGAATTCTCTGAAAAAGTACACAAGACCGTTGCTTTGAACGCTTACCGTTCTTCTGTAGTCATGGCTAAAGAACGCGGTGCTTTCGAAATCTACGATACAGAACGTGAAAAGAACAATCCTTTCATCAACCGTTTGCGCGAAGCCGATCCGGAACTGTACGAAGACATGAAGAAGTATGGTCGTCGTAACATTGCATGTCTTACCATCGCCCCGACCGGTACCACCAGTTTGATGACTCAAACGACCTCCGGTATCGAACCGGTATTCTTGCCCGTTTACAAACGCCGCCGCAAAGTAAACCCCAATGACACGAACGTTCATGTGGATTTTGTAGATGAAACAGGTGATGCTTTTGAAGAATATATCGTATTCCATCCAAAGTTTGTAACCTGGATGGAAGCGCAAGGCTACAATCCTGCAAAAAGATATACGCAGGAAGAAGTGGATGCGATGGTAGAAAAGTCACCTTATTATAAGGCAACGTCCAACGATGTAGACTGGCTGATGAAAGTCAAGATGCAGGGACGTATTCAGAAATGGGTAGACCACTCCATTAGCGTTACCATCAACTTGCCTAATGACGTCGATGAAGATTTAGTAAACCGTTTGTATGTGGAAGCATGGAAGTCCGGCTGTAAAGGATGTACAGTATACCGTGACGGCTCTCGTTCCGGAGTACTTATCTCAACCAAAAGCGAGAAGAAAGAAGAGTTGCCTCCATGCAAACCGCCTACGGTTGTTGAAACACGCCCTAGAGTATTGGATGCAGACATCGTACGCTTCCAAAATAACAAAGAGAAATGGGTGGCCTTCGTGGGTTTGCTGGACAATCATCCCTACGAAATCTTCACCGGTGTGCTGGATGATGATGAAGGCATCATTTTGCCGAAGAATGTGACTTCCGGTCATATTATCAAGAATGTAGATGAGCACGGAAACAAACGTTATGACTTCCAGTTCGAGAACAAACGCGGATATAAGGTAACCATAGAAGGTCTGTCCGAGAAGTTCAACAAAGAATACTGGAACTATGCCAAATTGATATCAGGCGTGTTGCGTTACCGTATGCCTATTGAACAAGTAATGAAGTTAGTATCTTCCCTGCAACTGGACAGCGAAAACATTAATACTTGGAAGAACGGTGTAGAGCGTGCATTGAAGAAATATGTAACGGACGGCACAGAAGCCAAAGGTAAGAAGTGTCCGAACTGCGGTAACGAAACCTTGGTTTATCAAGAAGGTTGCCTTATCTGCAAAACGTGCGGAGCCTCCCGTTGTGGATAAAACCGTAACAAGCACAAACGTTTGCATAGGATTTTAAATGACTTAGATATTGATAGCTGCATGATTATGGGGAATATTTTCTATACTTGCATAATCATTGCAGCTATTTCTAAATCTAATATATATGATACTACTATTTAATATTGAGTACCGCACCAGTTGGGGCGAAGAAGTCAGGGTATCGGGCTCCATTCCCG
>JAEXAJ010000106.1 GCA_023458215.1 Bacteroidota bacterium | reverse complement strand
AAGAATAATAAGAATATAGATATTCGCATGATTCTAAATAATTGGTTTACTACCGGATTTTTAGGGCAATAAATATCCGGCAAAGGAATGTTTTTCATATCTTTGCAAATGAGTTATTAATACGATTAATTAAAAAAATTGTGTTAGTACGAGGCCGATGGATGGGGCAAACATCTGTCGGCTTCTTTGTTTTTCATGTGGTATTACTGCATAGGCTTTGCTTTAAATTAAAGGGTTAGTACCAAGGGTTACTTTATATAAATGACGTCATTCTCTTTATCTCGCGTATAAGTAAAAGCTACATCGTTTTGCAAAACACGAAGGGCGTAATCCAGTCCGTCGGAGATGCGGAACTTTCCTGTTAACGCTACTTTGGCTATACCCGGCTTGTCCAGTTGGATTTTCAGGTCGTAGTATCTTTCCAGGTCTTGCATGATTTCGGCGAAAGGTTTACTCTTGAAGCAGTATAGTCCCTCCTTCCAACGATAGACGTTGAAATCATCAATCTTGCTCACTACGAGCTTGCCACCCTTCAGAGTTGTTTTTTGATTGGGAAGCAGCGTCACGGAGATATTGTTATTCCGGAGCGACTTCACTCTAACCTTGCCTTGTATCAGCGAAGTTTCAAAGACTTTACGCTTTGAATAGGCTTCCACATTGAATTTTGTTCCCAACACCTCTACATCCAGCGTACCGGTATGGACTACAAACGGACATTCGGCATTATGGGCCACTTCAAAGTAGGCTTCTCCGTCCAGTATAACCTCACGTTTGCCTTTCATGAACGAAACGGGGTATTGCATCCGGGTACCGGCATTCAGCCAAACGTTTGAACCATCGGGTAAATCGAGGTTCACACGCTGACCGGCCGGAACGGTAATGGTCTGCATTGCTATATTTACATTGTCTTTATCTTCACCTATTGAAAACAAAGCAGCCGTTATGCCTACCGTTATTACTACCACAGAAGCTATCTTCAGGAACTCCCGAATGAAATTGTTCTTCTTTTTAATCTCTTTCGCCGATATACCGGTTTCTTTAGAATGTCCCACGAGAATCATTGCATTGAATAGCTTTCGCTCCCGACGGAAGAGTTTGTTGTTCTCTTCGGAAGCTTCGGACCATTCTTTCACCGATTTCATCTCGTCTACAGTGGCACGTCCTTCGAAAAAGCGGTATAGTATATCTTTATCCATAATATGCTCTTGTTTTGCGTATCTATAGTAATAGCGAACGAAGCAAGAAGTTCCCTAGTGAAAACGATGAATATTTTTCATCTGCCTGAAGGAAACATCTTTGTTTTAACAAAGACGCATAAGGAGATTCGGTGGATGTAACGTTTGCAAGATATGTATCACTTACTCCTAACGGTTGGAAGGCTACTACCTGTCTACAGAGACACGTAACCCAACACTGCACAAGATGGCATCTTATGCTACACAAGATGGCATCTCATACAACACAAGATGGCATCTTGTGCAGTATATCAGTAAGTGCTGAACATGGAAAGGAATAACCTTGCCGATGACAAGGAGTAACGATGATGCCGATGAGCGGCAATGCGCAACAGCAATACTCTTAGTATTTCAGAGAAGTATCTACTAATTCAAATAAAAGAAGATAATGGATGCAGGCACATAATCTTTCAAAGCGATACGTAAAGCCTTGGTGGCTTTAGAGATATGAAACTCTACACCTTTGGTAGTTATTGCCAGTAGTTCGGCTATTTCTTTATGAGGTTTATTCTCATAACGGCTCATGACGAAAATCCGTCGGGTTTGTTCGGGCAAGGTTTCCAATGTCTTATCAACAATCTCTTGTATCTCTTTCGTAAATATCTCATTAGGCTCGAAATCTTCCAGAGTGACAATGCGGCTCGATAGTTCCCAAGAATAAATGCGCGAGATTTCATCGGATGCATCCTGATGTATCTGCTGACTACGCAGGTGATCGATGCATCGATGTTTAATGGCGGTCAGCACATAAGCCGGAACATTGGTATCGGCGGGCAGGCGGTCTTTATTTTCCCAGTAATACATCATGGATTCAATAACGAAGTCTTCGGCAACGGCAGCGTCGTGCACATAGGTATCGGCAAAGTGAATAAAGCGTTGCTGATAGTCTATGAAAAAATGATTGAATTCAGTTAAATTAAAGGTCATTGCACTTTACCGGTAATTAATTAAAGTGGCAAATATACACTTTTAGCTTTAAAAGGAATAATAAAGAGAGGAGAAAAACAGCGGATTGCGCTGATTTAATTATAGAAAGACTAAATGTCGGTGGTCTATTGAATCCGGTCAACTTCCACTTGAATAATTCAAAACTATCACGTATATTTGGTGGGTAATTTTTATCTCCAATGAAAATCAGGCAGAAGGTATATCAAACGGAACAAGAGCTTTGGCACGCATTTTTATCATCCGACAAAGATGCTTTCGCATGCCTGTTCGAAGAATATGCTGATGCAATGTATGCCTATGGCAAGAAAATAACACCAGATATAGAGCTTATCAAAGATGCCATTCAAGATGTTTTCATCAAGCTCTACAACAACAGACACAACCTTAGAGAAACGGTATCTGTAAAAGGATATCTCTTTATCGCTTTGAAACGAACGCTGTTTAACCAATTCCAAAACCATCCAACTTTGTCTATCGAGGAAGGTGACAATATCCGGTTTGAAATAGAACTTATTTCTCAGAATGCTTTTGAAGAAGAAAATTCGCCCTATGACGAAGAGATGAAACAACGACTAGCCAAAGCGTTGAAAGAGCTTTCCGCCCGCCAACGGGAAGCTATCTATCTGTATTATATACAAGAAATCCCGTTGAATGAACTCCCTACCCTATTGGATATGAACTATCAATCAACGAGAAATCTTATTCATCGTGCCATGACTAAATTACGTCAGTGCATCCAGTCTACTTCTTCCGTAAGTATGTCTCTCCTTTTACTCCAATACCTTTCAAAGTAAGACTTTTCCATTGTTCAGGAAGTACTCCGGTCTTTTCTTGCACAATACCTTTATCTGAAATGGCCAGACCTCCAAACCCCATCATCACTGCCTGCAACACCCCTCCGGCTCCGGTTATAAAATAGGGGTTAGTACCACCTTTGGTTTCAGCAATTACCCTAAAAGGTGGATTAAGATTCGGCAGATAGGCATCTTTAAAGAAATGGGCTGCCTTTTCTGCATTGCCGAGGCGTGAATATAACAAAGAGAAAATGGCTTGTGTCATAGCCGGAGTGTTCTTTTCGGGCACCCTCGTTTCATAATAAGCCAAGTCCTTCTCTATCTGTAAAGGGTCTGTAATCAACTTCAGCGGATAAGACAGAAGGTTTACATCCGCCTGCTTGATATTGGCACCCTCGTAAGTACTATGCTCGCGTGTCACTCCATCGGAAAAAGAGAGAATTATCAGTCCTTCGGCCACCTCATCCCATGCCTGCACCACCGGTTCTCCTAACAATTTGGCAGCTTGCGAGGCAACTTTAAGATTCAATTTTGCCACACCGTTTGTATAGGCATTGTCATCTACGTTCTCCGCCCATTCATCGGCAGCTACTACGTTCCTTATATGATATGCCCCATCTTCTCCTTTTTCTACCCGACTCAACCAAAATTCTGCTGTAGCTTGCAGGATAGGAAAACCTTTCTGTTTCAACCACTCTTTGTCTTGAGTAACCCGATAATAGTTCCATGCGGCCAGTGCTACACAACCCGTTATATGATGTTCGAAAGTTCCGGCAAGTGCCCATACCGGTGTTTCTTCAAAGCCGCTATCCGCACTTTCCCAAGGGAACATGGCTCCACGGAAACCATGTTCAAAAGCATTCTGACGGGCAGCTTGCAGACGGTTGAAGCGATATTCGATCATAGACTTGGCCAATTGCGGTTTAAGCATCAACAAAGCCGGGAATATCCATGTGTCGGCATCCCAAAAGATGTGTCCGTTATATCCTAAGCCGGAAAGTCCCATCGGAGATATGGAAAGTTCCGAACCTTCGCGGACAAAAGAATAGAGGTGATAAATCATACTATGAATATCTTGCTGTGCCTGTACATCTCCTTCTACAAGAATATCACTCTGCCACAACTCGTTCCATTGTGACAAATGACGTGCAACAAGCCGATCATAACCTTCAAGATGAGCAAATACCGTGAGACGTTCCACTTCATTCATCGGATCGGGATGATGGGCGGAGGTCAAGGTGGAACCAACAATGCAGAAACGGTATTTCTCCCCTTTCTGCAAGCTACGGGAGAAACGCATCTGATGACTATTGCTGTTCGGCGTGTTATGAATAACACGAGGCTCCTCTCCTGCCTTTTCAGGAAACAGGAAAGCAGACGAAGCGCAAACCGTCAGACGACCGGTAGGACTTTTGGCTTGGGTAGTCAGCAGTTTTATAGCCGCGTGCCTGCGATTGATTTCATTATAAAACATCTGCCCGTCACGAAAAGCATCAGGGATTTCCTGTATATTCACGGCAGAGAGAGTCAAGTCAGCCTTCGGTTCTACCTCGATCACTAATAGCGCGCAATAAGGTAATTGTCTCAAAGCCAAATAAGAGTAAGTGATATCCGCTTTCTCGCCGAAAGAAAAATGAGAAGTATGCATGGCCTGCTTCATATCCAGTGTTTGTGTAAAACCGGATATATTCCTACTGTTGATACTTTTACCATCTATTGAGACCGAGGTATTCAGCATATTAAATCCATTAAGAAAGTTGCTGACCCGCCCACGCCCATATTTATCATAGCTTCCTGCCAGCACTACATTGTCTGTACAGAACGGTTGCGCCGACGACACAATGCCCAACATTCCATTACCCACAGTTACCCCGTAATAATTATCCGGATTAATGTCGGTAGCAATAATTTTCCAAGGATCCTGCCCCCATAAAGAAGCCGATAGGGACAAAAAGAGAAGTAAAATAGTTGTTTTCATCCTATTAGTCTATTTGATAAATACCTATTGAATATTTAGGTGCATCTAAATAAAGATGACCTCCGCGCGCTTTTATTTTCTGTGCTTTACCCTCCCGCAGAATAGGAGTGATTTTTTTTAAACCGGATGCATGCTCTCTGACCGTTTTTACTTCCCGTCCCGACGGATTGATACATATCAGGATTCGCTGCCCGTTCTTCCTACGTTCATATACCATCGGATAGGCATCCTTACCATTTTGGAAAAATTCTATTTCACCACGGCATGCCAAAGCAGGATATTCTTGTCTCAGTTTCAACAAACGGCGTACAAAGTGAAGCTGGGAAGTAGAATCCAGTTCTTGGGTGGCTACATTCGGACGGTCGGCCAACGAATCCAAAGGCAGATAAAAATTATCGGGAGGGGCTGTCGAGAATCCGGCTCCCAACGTAGCATCCCATTGCATAGGAGTACGGGATCCTGCCCGGTTTCCGGCGCTCAACAAACTTCCTTCTTTATTAGGGAGACCGTCAATGAAGCGCATTCCTATCTCATCGCCATAATAGATACAGGGCACCCCAGGTTGAGTCAGAAAGAAAGTGATAGCTGTACGTACTTGTTCTTCCGTATCACGCCGCCCGCAACGAATACGTTGGAAATCATGGTTTCCGGTTGGGATACACAGATGCCCCCGATTGCCTGCTACCTCCAGGCATTCGTACAAATTGCGTATATACAAATCAGGATTTCCCTTCCCCTGAACATCAAAATAACAAGTATCCCTACGATAGGTACCAACTTCATTGAACATCAATTCCCTATATCCCGTCCTACCGAAATGAATAATAAAATCCATCATGAATCCTACTTTCAGTGCTTTTTGCGGATTGCTCCATTCTGCCAATAGTATGCCATCAGGGTATAATTGCTGAAAATGAGTACGGATGCCTTGCCACAAAGCAGTAGTTCCGCATAAGTTCGGATCATTCTTTACCAACGAACCTGCCATATCCACCCGGAAACCGTCACAACCCATCTGCATCCAATAGTCCATGATGTGCATGAGTTCCAGACGTGTGGCAGTTGGACCGGGGGCAGTTACGGGTTGCTCCCAAGGATGATTCGGGTCCGGTTCACCATACCCATAATTCAAGGCAGGCTGGCAATCAAAGTAGTTCTTGCGATAGGTTCCGTTGCGTTCAAAGTTTCCTTTTACAAATCTGTCAGGACATATTGTGGAATCATTCGTCCAGATATAGCGGTCTGTATAAGCATTTTGTTCGCGCTTTTGGGAGTACTTGAACCAGAGAGACTGATCGGACGAATGACCTGCAACCAAATCGAGCACTACCTTCATGCCACGAGTATGAGCCTCATCAAAAAGTCTGCGCAAGTCGTCGTTCGTGCCATATCTAGGGGCTACACGATAGAAGTCTATTACATCATACCCAGCATCCATGAATGCCGAGTGAAAACATGGATTCAGCCAAATGGTATTGCATCCTAATGAATGTATATAGTCCAGACGGTTTATGATGCCTTGTATATCTCCAATTCCATCTCCGTCGGTATCTTGAAAACTCTGAGGATAGATTTGATAGAATACCGCATCTTCAATCCAACGAGGTAACCGGAACTCATTCTTTTGGGCTTGCAGCAGGCCAATAAACAATAAATCGACTAAAAAACAAATACATAATCTTTTCATAAAACAACTGATATTTAAAAATAAAGAGGTTATGCCAAAACACTTATCAGCATATCATTCTGCCATGCTGAGCGTAGTCGAAGCATACCCTCTCTATATTACTCCGTAGTCTTACGGACAATTATTCATACTTATCACTATTCTGCGTCAGTTCCGGATTGGCCTCCATGGCACTCAATGGAATAGGCAGCAGAATCTTATAGGTTTCAGAAGCCGGCTTTTCGTAGCGTGCCTGGCAATATTTGTTGAATCGCACCATATCGTTACGACGTGACGGGCCATCCCAATAGAATTCATAACCACGTTCGTTGTAGATTTTATCTAGTGTCAATTCGTCTAATGTATAGGCGCGGACACCACGTTTCTCACGCACTGCATTGATATCCAGCAAAGCACCTTTGGCGTCGTTGTCACGCATCTTTGCCTCAGCTCGCATCAGGTAAACATCGGCTAGACGGTAGTATTGAAAATCATTCTCACTCTTGTTTCCATACGTTGAATTCGGATCCGGTGCATACTTTACTATGCGCGCACCTTGTGCTTCCGTTGAATTTTGTACACTAAACTCCGGTGTATATACCAAGTCGGCACCGGTACGGTCTTTTAGTTTATCGCCGTTCAGACTATATTGTTGTCCGACCAGGATACCCAGGTTAAATCCGATTTGGCTCTTCAAACGATTATCCTGATAACGAGGATCTGTCGTGTCCCAAGTATTCAGGAAGTCGGGAGTTGTACAACATCCATTCCACATACCTTTAAAAGTACCGAAAGTCTGGTTGTAGTGCAAAGTAATATTTAACCAGTCGATGCCATTCAGACCGGCCGTCATATTATAAATAATGGGTAAAATGGTTTCTGTTTCATTGGAATAACTCTCATTGAAAGCTAAATAGAGTTTCCAGAAGTCATCGGCCAACTTATACTTTCCGGAACCGATGATTTCGTTACATAAGCTAATGGTCTCTTTCCACTTTCCCGTTCCATCAGTAAAAGCAGGGGCGGTTCCCGTATATACCTGATTGTTCAGATAGAGCTTTGCCAATAGCATTTGGGCTGCTGCCCGAGTAATGCGACCATAAGGCACATCTCCTTTTACCTTCAGCAATGGAATGATTTCCTGTAATTCGCTTTCAATACGTGTAATAGCTTGAGGACGTTCTAAAATAACCGGTTTCGTAGAGTAATCAATTTCTGTATATTCACGCATGGGGAATTTACCGAAGCAATCCATTAAATGATACATGCAGAGCGCACGGATGAAACGTGCCTCATTCATATAATTCTTCACTTCTTCTGTCTGCTGCAACTTGCTTAAGTACTGCAAAGCGGTATTACATTTGGTAATACCTATCATAAAGCTATTCCAGGCATTTTTGATATAAGTGTTCTTGCTGTCATATTGATGGGTGAACAGCGTACGGTAGTTGGCATTGTTCCAATCCGTTCCGCGGGTAGGAAACAGCATCTCATCGGTCACACTTTCCAGCACCAACCATACACCGCTACGACTCTGCAAATCGCGCAAGTAAGCGTAAGCAGGAGCAATAAGCATCGGTGCGTTCTTGGGGTCGGAGACAATGTCCGAACTATCTTTTTCATTCAAAATTTCTTCTTTGAGGTCTGTACAGCCTGTCATCACGATACCGGCAAGCAATGCACAAATTATAACTGATATTTTTTTCATTGTAGTAATCAATTAAAGGTTAAAAATCAATGGCTACACCAAAACTGAAACTGCGAGCCATAGGATAACTGGTCCAACCTATACCGAGCGAAGGAACACCTTCCGTACTACGTCCGGCATTTACTTCAGGGTCGAAACCACTATATCCGGTCAGGACAAACAAATTGTTTCCGGTCAAGGTCAAACGGATGTTACTTGCCCACTTATTGGCTTTCAAAGGAAGGTTATACCCCAATGTGGCACTACTCAAACGAAGATATGAACCATCTTCTATATAACGGCTGGAATAATCGAGTACATTATCGAATGCTTCGGACGATTTGGTAGCATTTACCGTTGTATTGAATCCTTTAGAAAATAAGCTGAGGTTGTCCATCACATTGGCAAGATTGTTATAAATGTCATTACCTACCACTCCATTGAAGAACAAACTTAAATCAAAGTTCTTGTAAGAAAGGTTTGTATTGAAGTTGATAGAGAAATCCGGTTGAGCATTACCTATACATTTCTCAACTTTCTTTCCGTTCTCATCCATTTCATACTTACTTTTCCCGTTTTCGTCGAAGCCCAGGAATTTATATCCCCAAAATGTGCCGATAGGATATCCGCTCTTGATGACCTGCGAAGTAAAACCGTCGATACCCGGTCCACTCGGTTTGCCGGTAGGCAGATACGACATAGGCAGATCCTTTACCTCATTCTTTATCTTTGAGAAATTGGCACCTATGCTCCAATGCCAGTCTTTATTATCAATCAGAATGCCATTCAATCCTATTTCCCATCCTCTATTAAGAATCTTCATGTTGGGAACATTGCTCCAAACCCGGGTTGTGGGTGCCGGAGAAATGGAATAGACTTCCAGCAACACATCACGTGTTGTCTTTGAGAAATAATCAATCGTACCACTCAGACGATTATTGAAGATAGAGAAATCGATACCTAAGTTCAACTGTTCCGAACGTTCCCACTTCAAATCGGGATTCGGGGTACGCTTCAAGGTAACACCGGGTACGACCAGCGTTCCTCCGTCCAAAATAGCACCTTCACTGTTGCCCGTTCCCAACAATATTCTCGAGATCTTATTCGGTATCTCCTGATTACCGGTGATACCCCAACTGAAACGCAACTTCAGGTTATCAAAGAAATTCAGCTTCTTAATGAACTTCTCTTCGCTCATGCGCCATGCCAGCGCAGCCGAAGGAAAAAAGCCATACTTATTGTTATCACCGAATTTCGTAGAACCATCGGCACGGAAATTCACTGTTAGCAGATACTTATCCATTAAATTATGGTTGATACGTCCGAAGAACGACTGAAGTTCATTGACCGTGATGTTGGAGTTACCTTCTATCTGTTTGTTCTTGCCAAAAGCCAGGTCGTAAATGTAGTCAATACCATCTATCTCAAAACCGTTTTCGGAGAAACCATAACGATAGTTGCGGAACTTCTGGTAAGAGTGTCCGGCTAGCAGATTGAAACGATGTTTGGTACCGATATTGAAGTTGTAAGTCAAGTAGTTCTCTATCAGGAAGCTCTTACCCTCTACATTATTGATATCTACCGTACCTTTATCAGTCAGATAAATTAGTTCGGCATCCTGAGTAACTTTACGGGATGCCTTCATTTCATCGAAAGCCACATTCATCTTGTATTTCAGATCTTTCCAAATATCCAAGGTTCCGGTAACATTGGCAAGTATACGGTCTGTTTCTGTTTTATCGTTTGTAAGGTTAATCATAGCCACCGGATTACGTACATCCTTACTCTTTTGGAAATAAGTTCCGTCTTCATTGTAAACTGGATAAGTAGGGTTGACCTTCAATGCTGACAACAATACGTCTCCCTCGAAACCACCCGATTCTCCCAACGGCACACGCCGGTCGTTGGTACGGGTAGCGGTAATGCTTGCTTCGATATTAAGGCGGTTGTTCAATGTCTTTTGGTTTACGTAGAAGCGTCCATTGTATTTTTTCATTCCCGTACGGTTGACAATGCCTTCCTGATCCTGAAACCCAAGTGAGGCGCGGTAGCTGCCATTCTTCATGCCTCCGCTTATAGAAAGGTTATGATTGTGTGAAAAAGCTGTACGGAAAATCTCATCCTGCCAGTTAGTATTGGCACCTTTGTCTTCAATTTCTATACCCTTTTCCGATGCAAACGAGCGGTATTGCGACGCACTGAGCATGGGATACTGCTTAGGCAGGGAAGAAACACTTCCATAAGCCGAATACGCAACTTTTGTTTGACCTTCAGTTCCTTTTTTCGTTGTAACCATAATAACACCATTGGCACCACGCGCTCCATAAATGGCGGTAGCCGAAGCATCTTTCAATACATCAATAGATTCTATATCATCGGGATTCAAGAAATTCAACGGATTCTTTGCGGCATTACTACCCACACCGGCTATACTAGCACCGGAAGGCTGCTGGTCATCTGAAGTATCCAAGGGCACACCATCTACTACGTATAAGGGGTCTTGTCCCGAACGGATAGAGTTAGAACCACGCACCCGGATAGTTGCACCTCCTCCAGGTTCGCCACCGTTATTAGTAATATTTACACCGGACACACGGCCTTGTATAAGTTGCGAAGGCGAAGTCACCAGTCCTTTATTGAAGTCTTTCGATTTTACGGCAGCTACCGAACCGGTAAGGTCACTTTTCTTCATTGTACCATACCCCACTACTACCACTTCATTCAGCAATTCCGAATCACTTGCCATTAAGATGTTCATATCCGGAGCTGCTTTCAGCTCCATGCGCTTGTAGCCGATATACGAAAAGACAAGAGTTTGTCCGCTATTAGCTTTTACTGAAAAATTACCATCCATATTCGTAATGGCACCTGTGGTAGTGCCTTTCACCTGTACACTTACACCGATAAGCGGCTCTCCACTCTCATCTTTTACAACTCCGGTGGCAGTGATTTGCTGTTGCGTCTTCTGCTTATCATCGGTTTTAGTAAAGATAAGAATCTGGCGAGCGGATATTTCGTATGCCAACGGTGTTCCCTTTAATAAAACACCCATCACTTCGTTAATAGAAGACGATGTAAGATTCATAGTCACTTTCTTATTCAGATTGACCGTCTCACTATTATATACAAAAATGAATTTACTTTGACTTTCGATGAGAGTCAGTACTTCCTTTATAGGTTTATTATTCACTTTAATAGTGATTTCCCCCTTATCGGTGACTGAAACTTCTGTATTTTCAGTAGCATGGAGCGCTTGTGGATATGCTCCGATAAAAAATAAAATATAACTTGCCAGTATAAGTTTATTCCGCAAAAAATGTGTATAATTGCAGAGATAATGTTGTTTTATCTTCATTATAATAGATTTTGGTTATTAGTTTTTTAATTTTCAAAGTCTGGGGGCTGGCAAATGGTGCGAACATTTTCCGGCCCTTTTTTATGTTTTCCTCTTTTATATCATAGGCCTATGTTTTAACGGTTATTACTCAATGTTATTTTTCTCTGTTCTCCATCCAGCTTTATGGGTGCAATCTTGGTGAGTCTGTCAAGCAGTTCATTCAAAGGTACACTAACATCCAATTTACCATTAATGCGTATCTTAGCCAGTTCGTTCCAATCATAACTGAAATTAGTCTGATAGATAGCTTCAATCTTTTTGAGGACGTCGCTGAGTGGTTCATCTTTTATTTCCAGCAAGTTTTCTCTCCAGCAGATGTACAAAGTAGGATCTATGTTACTGCTTACGCTTGTCTTTTGAGTTTCCTCATTATATATATAACGCTGATTAGGAGCCAGTACAAGTCGGTTGCCTTGAGAAGATTCAACCTCTACCTTTCCGGAAACCAGTAACACTGATTGCTCCGAAGACTTGGGGTAGGCCGATACCAGAAATTCTGTTCCCAAGACAGCAACATTCACATTCCGGGTTTCGGTGACAAACTGTTTATTGGCATTACGGGCTACCTTCATATAAGCTTCCCCTTCCAAATGAACTTTTCTTTTCTTTCCTGTAAGATGTAACGGGAAACTAAATTTAGACTGTTCACGAACCATTATCCGCGACTGGTCAGCAAGAATGACCTCCGCTTTCGCTCCTGCGGGCACAGCCAATTGCAAATAAGTTTCTTTTTTTTCGGTAGCCGATAATTTGAAAGACATACCATTTACCGATTTTATTTCCACTTGATTGGTTGCTGCCAAACAATACACTTCTACTTGCCCTCCTAATTCCACTTGCTGCTCTCCCATATACAAACAAATATTATGCAAAGTATCTATATCTACCAGTCCGGCCATCCTTGTGTAAGGATTGGACTGAAAGCTGTTTTGGAAGAATATCCAACTTCCTACAAAAAGAATAAGTACCGAAGCAGCCGCACACCATCCCCAAGTCCGAAGGGAACGACGAGATCGCAAAATAGTCTGACGCTCTATAGCCTTCCACAAATCTCTTTTTTCATTTTCAGGCAGAATGGGTTCACCTGGCAAGATATGTTTCCGTAATAAGTCCGATTGAGCAAAATTCTCAAGTGTTTCTTTTTCCATTGTTATAGAATTATGGTACTTCTACAGACAATACAGCAGAACTTTTAATTTGTACTCACCTTATCTGCACTTTTTTTTCAGAATTGATATTATCCTCCCGTCACCGTTCTTTTTTTGATTATATTCACTGAAAATGAATACGGGGGTACACCTACATAACAAAAAAAAAGAACGCTTGCAATAAGCGTTCTTTTTTTGTTATGCGTGGAGCTGGAGGGAATCGAACCCTCGTCCAAACGAGGAAATCATAAGCTTTCTACATGCTTATCTTTGCCTAAATTTTCGTGCAATGACAGAACCAAAGCCATCAATCATTGCCTTATCCTCTTTAGTTTCATCTACGTCGCAAGGCCGACGCCGACTATCTCCGATGTAACTGCACCACTGAACCGGAATGCTTCGAAGCCACAGCTTCCGAGTGATGTCCCGTCCCAGCACCTAGTGCCGGGATTAA
>JAEXAJ010000105.1 GCA_023458215.1 Bacteroidota bacterium | reverse complement strand
CTGTTCAAACAATTGGTCGTCACCTTTAGGAACGGGACCGGAGATGATAAGTGGAGTACGGGCATCATCGATCAATACGGAGTCTACCTCATCGACAATTCCGTAGTTGTGCGGGCGTTGTACGAGGTCTTTCGGGCTAACTGCCATGTTGTCACGCAGGTAGTCGAAACCGAATTCATTGTTTGTTCCGAATGTGATATCTGCCAGATATGCTTGGCGACGCGCATCGGAGTTAGGTTGGTGCTTGTCGATACAGTCTACGCTCAGGCCGTGGAACATATAAAGTGGCCCCATCCATTCGGAGTCACGTTTAGCCAGGTAGTCGTTGACGGTTACTACGTGTACACCGTTTCCGGTAAGTGCGTTCAGGAATACAGGCAGAGTTGCTACAAGTGTTTTTCCTTCACCCGTTGCCATTTCGGCAATTTTACCTTTATGCAGTACTACACCACCGAAGAGCTGTACATCGTAATGAATCATATTCCATACAGTATCATTTCCACCGGCTACCCAATGGTTCTGATAGATGGCTTTGTCACCTTCAATGCGTACAAAGTCTTTAGTGGTTGCCAACAGACGGTCGAAATCAGTAGCAGTAACTACAATTTCTTCATTCTCGGTGAAGCGTTTGGCTGTTTCTTTAACGATAGAGAAGGCGGTAGGCAGAACCTCTTCGAGTGCTTTCTCATAGATATCCAATATCTCTTTTTCGATTTTGTCAATCTGATTGAATATTTCTTCACGCTTTTCCAATTCGGTGCTTTCAACACTGGCTTTTAGTTCCTCTACTTTGGCACGTTGCTCGGTAGCAGAGTTTTTGATGTACTCTTTCAGTTCTTCCGTCTTGGCACGCAGAGCGTCATTGTCGAGCTTTTCTACTTCCGGATAAGCGGCTTTAATCTTTTCCACCCACGGTTGAATTTCTTTCATGTCGCGAGTGGATTTGTTGCCGAAAATCGAGCTTAAAATTTCATTAAATCCCATTATATATCTGTTTTTATTATTATTTACTAAGTTGTTTTGAAGAAAGCAATTGCATACGTGCTGATTGCAATTGTCGGCATTTCGGGTGCAAAGTTACACTAAAATGCTGATTTTCCAGTGATTTACGGGAGGTTTTTTATAAATCAAGAGGACTTGCAGTGCTTGCATTCGGAGCCCGGATGCGCATCACGCTCGACAGAGTGGGAGCTATGCGGTCTACACTGATAGGAATACGGATGGTTTCGGCCTTGATACCGGCACCCATCAAGATGAGAGGGGCGGGGATGTGGGCAGTACGTACTACGCGGTTGTCGGTATTATTTTCCTGCATAATGGTCCAACCGGGCAGCACATTTATCAATAGATCACCAGAACGCTTGCGGTGGAAACCGTTGCGCACCAGTTCTATTTGTGGCGACCACGAGCCTAAAAGCAGGCGGTGGGCGGAATAAACCTCATTTACTCCACTGAACTGTACAAGGAACTCGGCTGATTTCTCTTGTATATCGGCCAGATTCAATTGTTTGTTCTCGATGAGTTTATGATTGAGGTAGATTTGTTGGTTGTAATAAGCTTCTACGTATTGTCCTTCTCCGTAGGTAGCCATGAGGTACATATTCAGGAGAGTGGCGCAGCGATTCAGATAAAACTCACCACCTGGCACACGATAGATATTGGCATCGGCAACTTCCGGATCGGTATATCCCGTGGAGGTGATGCAGAACAGTACGTTGTGAAGTCCTACTTTACGTTCTATAATATCCAGTAGAGAGGCAATGCTACGATCCAGGCGGACGTATGCGTCTTGCACTTCCATGGCACAATCCTGAGTGCTTTGGTGGTTGTAATTACCTGCATAATAGGTCAGTGATAGCATGTCGGGTACATCGTCGTGCCCGATCGTACTCTTGCTCAACAACTCTTCGGTCAACAGATTGACTTCATCGTTCACAAAAGGGCTGGTAATCATCCGGCGGTATTTGTTGATCCGTTCTCCGTCCAGTTTGTATTTGAATGGCTGGTTGCGCCATTCGGGTAGGAAAGTATAGCTGGTGAAGGGATGTACCGGTGTCCACACCATATCCTTGATGCGGAAATCGGGTGATTTTCGTTCGTTATATTGGCTTACCCACCACGGGAACTCACTGTAGTAGGTGGTGCTGCACCATTTTCCTGTATTCTCATTAAGCCAAAAAGCACCATTTCCGGCATGTCCGGCACCAAAGATGGCGGCGTCGCGGAAAGGAGCGATGGCATATACCAAACCTTTGTTGCGGGTAGCTATTTTCAGCTCGTCGGCAAGGGTAGAAGTTAGTAATTGGGAAGGGGAGGTACTTTCGTCGGTGTAGTTACCCATAAAGTTGGGGTCGTCTACACAATTCACGGGACGCAGCGTACTGGCATCCAGCCAATTTTCTCCCACTATGCCGTTCATGGAAGGGGTACTTCCTGTATAAATAGCGGCAATGGCAGAGGCACGGTCTGTTCCGTTGAAAGGAAATTCAGCCTGTTGGAATACTTTGCCGTCACGTAGCAGCCGTTTGAAACCTTTTTCTCCGTACAAGGAGGAGAACGCTTCCATATAATCCGTGCGTAGCTGGTCAATCGTCAACGCTACTACCAATTTTGGGGTAGCAGGCAACGGTTGGGCTTGCAGACCGCTGAAAGTCAGCGCGAGTATGGAAGTTATCAGTCCTTTTTTCATTACTTTCGTTTGTAGGTGAGAATGAGGTTGCTTGCCGAACGTATCAACAAACACAGTGCCAAAGGTAATACAGCTAAATCAATTCTTTGCGGAATTATCGCCCAAAGCGCTATAAAAAGTGTTAAAACAATAAAGTTTGCCACCATATATCGGCTAGTTTTCCTTTTTCGTACCCGATTTAGCATACAAGGAAGGCAAAATAAGTGCAACGGATGAAACACAAACAGCAAGTAATTGGGACTGACAGCGGGATGTTGTGAAAAAAGTGCCAGAAAAGCCAAGATGCAACCTGCTACTCCTGCCGCAAAGAATAGCACGAGGTCAATTCCCCATAATGTTTTTCGTTTGTAGATGCCGTAAATGGTAGCGACTGCTACTATAATAAATAATAGTAAGGATGCTTGCATGGGTGTGATTCCTCCTGATCTGTGGTCGGCATCGGTCATACCTGTTTGCACAATCTTCTCTTCTAAAGAAACCAATGGACGGTTTTGTCCGTCTTTATCTACAATCTGTGCGCTATTAAAGAACGCTTGTACATAGAAGGGAACGAACATCATGAGTCTACGGGTGATTGGTTCGTCAGCTTTGCTACCCATACATAAGTCCATGCCGAAACGTGACCATAAATGCCCTTCACTGTATCTGTGCAACAAATCGCGGAAGGAGATACCGGTATTTGTTGCGGTCATATTGTCAGCATATTGCAAGTTGCCGTCGATGGACTTCTCTATAAGGTCGCGCGGGCGAGTTGCACAGTTGTCGTAAAAGAAGTTGTAGCGATATACCCGGTTCTCCGGTTGATAATTTTCTTCCAGCAGTTGGACTAAGTGCTCTTTCTCTTTTTGATTGAAGTTCAAAGTTTGTTGCCAAACGTCACGGCCGAAATAGTTGTATTCTGCTGCAAATCGTTCGAAGTTTGTGACTCCCAATTGATAGTCTGTTTCTCCTAAAGCGAACCGGAAAATAAAATTAGGAGCGTTAAAGTCAAACATTCCGTAGTTGAAAACGGCATCAATCCCTTTTGAGAAGTTTTCGTAACGTATAGCTGTATGCCCGAAGAGAGAATAAATCTCACCACCCGACGCACACGTCAGCAAACTGATGCGTATGGAGTCTGAGGTATTTCCTTGCTGCACTTGTGTTTGGGCGATAACCGTACGCGAACAAAGTGATAAGAGAATGACGTATATTGAAATAACTATATTTCGTTTCATGGCTGCAAACTTACGTAAAAATCCTGAGTATGATGCAAAAGGGTGAAAAAATATGTAGGGATAGCCTATTATGTAACATCTGAAAAGATAAGCTGGTGCACAATATCTAAAGAAGATGTTTGGACTATACCTGCTCCGCTATTGCTCCGCTTCAGGTCTGCATAGGGGCTACTTTGAGCAGACAAATAGCGGAGCGGGTACTGCTTGGAAACAGTTTTGTTCACGATGGATTGCATAGATTGTTTTCCTGAAAACCCTTGTATTAAAATGAACTGATTCGTTGCATCAAATATGCCTACTATAACCAATCTCTCAAAATTAAATTGTATCTTTGCGCCGCTAAAAATGATGCAACGAGGTGAATCTTGTCATTGATATAGGAAATACAGTAGCAAAGATAGCGGTATTTGATGGTACGACTATTATAGATGTGGTATATGATTCTAATATTACGTTGGAACAGTTACCTGTTGTTTGTCGTAAATATTCTTGTGATAGAGCTATTGTGGCTGCTGTTATTGATTTAAGTGAACAAATCTTGGAACGGTTGGCATTGCTTCCTTTTCCGATACTTTGGTTGAACGAAAAAACTCCGCTTCCAGTGGAAAACCTTTACGAAACGCCCCAAACACTGGGATATGATCGTATGGCGGCGGTAGTGGGTGCTAATGAACAATTTCCGGACAAAAACTTGTTGGTGATCGATGCAGGAACTTGCATTACGTATGAGTTTATTGATGCTTCAGGGCGTTATCATGGCGGAAATATTTCTCCCGGCATGCAGATGCGTTTCAAAGCGCTGAACCAGTTCACCGGAAAGCTTCCATTGGTGCTTTCCGAGGGGCGTTGCTTGGAAATGGGTAAAGATACCGAAACCGCTATCCGAGCCGGAGTGCTAAAAGGTATGGAGTATGAAATTTCCGGTTACATTATGACCATGAAGTATAAATATCCTCAACTTTTGGTTTTTTTAACGGGCGGCGATGATTTTTCTTTTGATACAAACTTAAAAAGTATCATCTTTGCAGACAAATTTTTAGTATTGAAAGGATTAAACCGAATATTAAACTATAATAATGATAGGAAATAGACAAACACTTTTGGTGCTCTTACTCACGATATTATCAGGAGTGGCAGTCGCTCAAAATAATACGAATTCTCCCTATACGAGATATGGATATGGACAGTTGACGGACCAAGGTTCAGGTAATAGCAGGGCTATGGGTGGCATTGGCTATGGATTGAGGGACAAGTATCAAACAAACTTTCTGAATCCGGCGTCCTATACGGCGGTAGATTCTCTAACTTTTATCTTTGATGGAGGACTCTCCTTGCAAAATACCAACCTTAGCGATGGTGCGGTAAAGCAAAATGCTAAAAATTCAAGTTTTGATTATATTGTTATGCAGTTCCGTGCAAGCAAATGGGCAGCTATCAGCTTGGGATTATTACCTTATTCAAATGTAGGCTATAGCATTGGGAAATACAATGAGGATAAGGATTATCCCGAAAATTCCAGTGCTTCAACTTATTCAGGAGAAGGGGGATTGCATCAACTTTATTTAGGAGCGGGTTTTAAAATAATTAAAAATCTTTCAGTGGGTGCGAATTTTTCGTATCTTTGGGGAGATATAACTCGTACTGCAAATCAGAGTTTTCCTTCTAATTCGGCTATTATGCCTTTTACGCAGGTATTCAATGTGGCAGTAAAAAGTTATAAATTGGATTTCGGTGCACAATATACACATCAATTCGGAAAGAAACATCAAGCAACTTTAGGTGTTGTTTTTTCTCCGGGACATGATTTGAGTAATGATTCGTATGTGCAGGATCAGTTGGGAAATACCGCTACGGGGGCTACTGTTAGCACAAGAGATACTATTGCTACTTTTGGTATTCCAACAACATTTGGTGTCGGTGTAACGTATGTGTACGATAATCGTTTGACACTAGGAATGGATGTCACGCTTCAAGATTGGGATAAAGCAACTTATATGAATGATAAAAATGCATTTTGTAAGCGTGAAAAAATAGCATTTGGTGCGGAATATCTTCCGAATCCTATGGGAAGAAGTTATTTTGCTCATGTGAAATACCGTTTAGGTGCTTATTATTCTAAACCTTATTATAAAATTGACGGTGTTCGTGCTGCCAATGAATATGGGGTAACTGCCGGTTTCGGCTTGCCAATTCCAAGAACGCGTTCTTTGTTAAGCATTTCAGCTCAGTATGTGAGGATGCAAGGAACCAATGCCGCATTCCTTGATGAGAATACTTTGCGTATTTGCGTGGGTGTTACCTTCAATGAACGTTGGTTCTTCAAACGTAAAGTGGATTAATGAATTTGAATAGACGTAAATATAACAACTAAAATTTAAATACAATGAAATTTAAGACGCTTGTAGCTGTTTTACTTCTTTCGGGTGGAGTAACCAGCACTTTTGCACAGAGTGATGATTGTAATAAAAACAGTAGTATCTCGCATGAGGCAGTAAGAGCAGGGAATTTTAAAGATGCTTATGCTCCTTGTATGGCTGTGTTGAAAGATTGCCCTACATTGAGATACTATACCTTTACAGATGCTCAGAAGATTCTGACCGGATTCTTGGGGCAAATTAAGGATAAAAATTCTGCTGATTACAAGAAGTACTTTGATGAATTGATGAATGTGTATGATTTGAGAATGAAGTACATTCCTGAATTTATCCAGAAAGGGATGAAAGGGGTGCCTAGTGTAGCAGATGCTTTGGGTGCTAAAGCGGTGGATTATCTCCAATATGCTCCCGCTCCGGATCTTAATACTGCATACAATTGGCTGAAAGAGTCCGTTAATTCTGAAAAGGCTGGCTCTAAACCTGCCGTAATGCATTATTTCCTGGATATATCTATGCAGAAGGTAAAGGCTGATAATAATCATACAGATCAATTCTTCCAAGATTATTTGGATGCTTCTAAATATGCAGATGATGCTATTAATGCTGAAAGCAATGAAGCAAAGAAGAAGAACCTCCAACTTATCAAGGATAACTTGGTAGCTATGTTTATTAATAGTGGTGTTGCTGATTGTGAATCTTTGCAGAATATTTACGGTCCGAAAATTGAAGAAAACCAAGCCGACTCTGCTTTCTTGAAGAAGACTATCGCTATCTTGAAGATGATGAAGTGTAACGAGAGCGAGGCTTATTTTAAAGCTTCTGAGTATATGTATCGCATTAATCCAACTGCTGATGCTGCTGTAGGTGTTGCTTATATGTATTATAAAAAAGCTGATTATGATAATGCTGTGAAGTACTTTGATGAAGCGTTAAGCAAAGAAACTGATAATATGAAGAAAGCTGAAATAGCATATGCTACTGCTGCCGGATTATTGCAAGTTAAGAAATTGTCTTTAGCTAGAAGTTATGCACAGAAGGCTATCAGTTTCAACGAAAATTTTGGTGAGCCTTATATCTTGATTGCACAAATGTATGGTTCAAATCCTAACTGGAGTGATGAAGCTGCTTTGAATAAGTGTACTTACTTCTTGGTAATTGATAAATTGCAGAGAGCTAAAGCAGTAGATCCTTCTGTTACCGATAAAGCAAATGAGTTGATTTCAACTTATGCCCGTCATACTCCGCAAGCTAAAGACCTGTTTATGTTGGGTTACAAAGCCGGTGACCGTGTTACTATCGGCGGTTGGATCGGTGAGTCAACAACCATTAGATAAAACTATGTTTCTACGACTTAATAACGTTGTTTATCATAGAAATACAAACATAACCATTGCCCTGGGGGTAATGGTTATGTTTCTTTTATTTTCTGCCTGTTCGGGACGTAAAAAGGAACTGGGAAAAGCCATCACCGAGCGTGACTCATTGCCGGTATTGGATACCCGGGGTGTTACGACTCTGATTTCGGACTCCGGTATCACACGTTATCGTATCGTTACGGAAGAGTGGCTAATGTTTGATCGTAAAAATCCTCCATACTGGGCTTTTGAAAAGGGAGTGTATTTAGAGAATTTCGACTCTTTGTTTCAAGTGGAAGCGAGCATTAAGTCGGATACAGCTTATTTCTTCAATAAGGAAGGATTATGGAAGTTGATGGGGAATGTGCATATACAAAATCTCCAAGGAGAAAAATTTGATACTCAACTGCTGTACTGGGATCAAAATAAACAAAAAGTATATTCGGATAAGTTTATTCGTATAGAGCAGCCTGATCGTATAATTACCGGGCGTGGTTTTGAGTCTAATCAGCAGATGACCGTTTATACCATACATAAGCCGGAAGGCATCTTCTATTTGGATGATGAGGCCACTGCTCCCGATAGCTTGAAAACTGATTCAGTCAATTGATATTATGGATACCGTTGTATATTTGTTGATAACCATGGTCTTCTCCGCCTTCTTCTCGGGCATGGAGATTGCTTTTGTTTCCGTGGATAAGTTGCGCTTTGAAATGGAACGCAAACCTGGTGTGGTTTCCAATATTTTGGGCTATTTTTTCCGCAACCCTAATAACTTTATCTCTACCATGTTGGTGGGGAATAACATTGCGCTTGTTATTTACGGTATTCTTATGGCGCAAATCATAGAGGTGAATTTGCTTGCCGGAGTGATATCCAACCATTTTGTGATGGTATTGGTACAGACCATCATTTCTACGCTTATCATTTTAGTAACAGGTGAATTCTTACCAAAAACTTTGTTCAAGATCAATCCGAACTTGATGTTAAGGGTATGTGCAGTTCCTTTGTTTATATGTTATATCATTTTGTTTCCGATTTCAAAATTGGCTTCCGGGTTGTCGTACCTGTTCCTTCGGGTATTTGGTATGAAGATTAATAAAGATGCTTCCGACAAGGCTTTTGGCAAGGTAGATTTGGACTACTTTATCCAATCGAGCATACAGAATGCCGATAGTAGGGAAGAACTGGATGCGGAAGTGAAAATCTTCCAAAATGCTCTTGACTTTTCGAATATAAAGATACGTGATTGCATCGTACCCCGCACAGAAGTTGTTGCTGTGGATGTAACTACCTCCCTTGAAGACTTGAAGAGTCTATTTGTCGAGTCCGGTATTTCCAAAATTATCGTATACGATGGTAATATAGATAATGTGGTGGGGTATATCCACTCGTCCGAGATGTTCCGTAATCCGGCGGATTGGCGGAATAATGTGAAAGAAGTGCCTATTGTTCCCGAAACGATGGCTGCCCATAAACTAATGAAACTGTTTATGCAGCAGAAGAAAACCATTGCCGTAGTAGTAGATGAATTTGGTGGAACATCGGGTATTGTTTCGCTGGAAGACTTGGTTGAAGAGATTTTTGGCGATATAGAAGATGAGCACGATAACACCTCATATATATGCAAGCAAATTGACGAGCACGAATATGTGCTTTCGGCACGTTTGGAAATAGAAAAGGTGAACGAGACTTTCGGGCTCGATTTGCCCGATTCAGATGATTATCTGACGGTAGGCGGACTGATTCTGAACCGCTATCAGAGTTTCCCGAAATTGCACGAAGTGATCTCTATAGACAATTATCAGTTCAAGATTGTGAAGGTGACGGCTACTAAAATAGAGTTAGTACGCTTGAAAGTCATTGAATAATTATATTTAGACGTAATTTTTTAGAGAATAAATAGATGCGTATTAGCATTTTTTGTATCTTCGTGCGCTAAAATGAACATTAACTGGAAAATAATAATAAACAAATAAATCAGATTAACAAAAATGGCAACATTACAAAACATTCGGTCTAAAGGACCCTTATTGGTGATTGTTATTGGTTTGGCGCTGTTTGCTTTCATCGCAGGTGACGCGTGGAAAGTGCTTCAGCCACACCAGTCTCAAGACGTAGGTGAAGTGAACGGGGAGACTATTTCCGCTCAGGATTATCAGGCATTGGTAGAAGAATACACAGAAGTTGTGAAATTCTCTAGTGGCATGAACGCATTGAGCGATGAACAAACCAACCAGATTAAAGACGAAGTATGGAAAGTATACGTCAACAATAAATTGATTGAGAAAGAAGCTAAGAAGTTGGGTTTAACCGTTTCTAAGGCTGAAATTCAGGCTATCATTGATGCCGGCGTACATCCGATGTTGCAACAGACTCCGTTCCGCAATCCTCAGACCGGTGCTTTTGACAAGGATATGTTGAAGAAGTTCCTGGTAGATTATTCTAAGATGAACAAGGCTCAAATGCCTTCTCAATATGCAGAATACTACGATTCTATGTATAAGTTCTGGTCTTTCATTGAAAAGTCACTCGTACAGGCTCGTTTGCAAGAAAAATATCAGTCTTTGATTACTAAGTCTTTATTCTCTAACCCGGTGGAAGCGCAAGATGCTTTTGACGGCAGAGTAAACCAAACAGACTTATTGCTGGCTGCTATCCCTTATACTTCTATCGTAGACTCTACAATTACTATCAGCGAATCTGAATTGAAAGCTGCTTATGATAAGAAGAAAGAACAATTTAAGCAGTATGTAGAAACCCGTACTATCAAGTATATCGATGTACAGGTTACTGCAAGCCCTGAAGATAGAGCTACTATTCAGAAAGAAGTAGAAGAAGCTACCGAGCAACTTGCCGGTAATCCTGCTGATTATACTACCTTCATCCGTTCTACAGGTTCCGCTACTCCGTATGTAGATTTGTTCTACACAGCTAAGTCTTTGCCTGCGGATGTTGCAGCCCGTTTGGATTCAGTAGCTGTGGGTGGTGTTTATGGCCCTTACTATAATGTAACTGATAATACTATCAACTCTTTCAAGAAACTGGCTTCTGTTGCTGCTGCCGACTCTATCGAATTCCGTCAGATTCAGGTTGCTGCCGAAGATGCTGCTAAGACTAAGGCTTTGGCCGATAGCATCTACACTGCAATCAAGGGTGGTGCTAATTTCGCTGAAATTGCCAAGAAGTATGGCCAGACAGGTGAACCTACCTGGATTTCTTCTGCTAACTACGAAGGCGCACAAATAGACGGTGATAACTTGAAGTATATTACTGCTGTAACTTCTTTAGGTCAGAACGAGTTGACTAACCTGGCTTTGGGACAAGCAAATGTCATCCTGCAAGTTACAAACAAGAAGGGTGTAAAGGATAAATATAAAGTAGCCGTTATTAAGCGTCCGGTTGACTTCAGCAAGGAAACTTATAGCAAAGCATACAATGATTTCAGCCAGTTTATCGCTGCTAACAATACATTGGATAAGATGACTGCTAATGCCGAAGATGCAGGTTACAGACTGTTGGATAAAGCTGATTTGTATAGCTCTGAGCATGGAATTGGTGGCGTAAAAGGCACTAAAGATGCATTGAAATGGGCTTTCGAAGCAAAAGCCGGTGAAGTTTCCGGTTTGTACGAATGTGGCGAAAGCGATCGTATGCTGGTGGTTGCTGTAGTAAATGTTGTTCCGGAAGGTTACCGTCCGTTGGCTTTGGTAAAAGATCAGTTGAGATATGAAATTCTTCGCGACAAGAAAGCGGAGAAGATCATGGCCGATATGAAAGCTGCCAATGCTACTACTTTCGATCAATACAAGAACATGGCTGCCGCAGTTAGCGATTCAGTAAAACACGTTACTTTTGCAGCATCTGCATATGTTCCGGCTTTGCGTAGCAGCGAGCCTATGGTAAGCGCATACGCTTCTGTAGCCGAACTGAACAAACTGAGTGCTCCGCTGAAAGGTAATGGTGGTGTATTTGTTCTTCAACCTTATGCAAAAGAAAAGTTGAACGAAACATTCAATCAGGAAACCGAAGAAGCTACTTTGGAAGCGATGCATGCACGTATGGCATCTCAGTTCATCAATGACTTGTATCTGAAAGGTGAAGTGAAAGACAAACGTTACTTGTTCTTCTAAGAATAAGCGAATAAATAGAAAATGAGAAGCCGTCCGGTAATACCGGGCGGCTTTTTCATGTCCGCTACTTTTCATTTTCTGTTCGCTCCGTTGCCGTTGTGCAACTTTATTCCTACCTTTGCATTTTACTAAAGGGACTATTTGTAGTCTCAACCGATGAAACTGCGAGTTTCAACCCATGAAACCAACAGTTTCACGGCATGAAACCAGGAGTTTCTCCTCATGAAACTGATGGTTTCGCCAGCTGAAACAAATGATTTTCTACTTGATAACGAAAATAATATGCAGAAACGACCTCTTTTAGGCTTGACACTCTCCGAATTGCAGACGGTGGTAAAGAATCTGGGTATGCCCGGCTTTGCTGCCAAACAGATTGCATCGTGGTTGTACGACAAGAAAGTAACCTCTATTGATGAGATGACAAACTTATCATTGAAACAACGGGAATTGTTGAATGACTCTTTCGAAGTGGGTGCCGTAGCTCCGGTTGATGCCATGCGCTCGGCAGATGGCACTGTGAAATACCTGTATCGGGTAGGCGAGGGACATTTTGTAGAAGCTGTTTACATCCCCGATGAAGACCGCGGCACGCTTTGCGTATCTTCGCAAGTGGGTTGCAAAATGAACTGTAAGTTCTGTATGACCGGTAAGCAAGGCTATACTGCCAACCTGTCAGCCAACGAAATAATCAACCAAATCATCTCCTTACCCGAATGCGACAAGCTGACTAACGTCGTGATGATGGGCATGGGAGAACCGCTCGATAACCTGGACGAAGTATTGAAAGCCCTGGAAGTAATGACGGCATCCTACGGTTTTGCCTGGAGTCCTAAGCGCATCACCCTCTCTACAGTAGGATTGCGCAAGGGTTTGCAGCGCTTTATCGAAGAATCGGATTGCCATCTTGCCATCAGCCTGCATACGCCCGTGCCCCTGCAACGCCGTGAGTTGATGCCGGCAGAGAAAGCATTTTCCATAACAGAAATCGTAGAATTGTTAAGAAACTATGATTTTAGCAAACAGCGCAGACTATCTTTCGAATATATTGTTTTTAAGGGCGTGAATGATTCTCTGCTTTATGCCAAGGAGCTTTTGAAACTGCTGCGAGGTGTGGATTGCCGGATCAACCTGATCCGATTTCATGCCATACCGGGAGTAGATTTGGAGGGCGCCGACCTGGAAACGATGGCTACTCTCCGCGATTATCTCACTTCGCACGGTTTGTTTACTACCATACGTGCTTCTCGTGGTGAAGATATTTTTGCAGCTTGTGGCATGCTTTCTACAGCTAAGCAAGAGGAGAATAAACAAGAATTAATATAAATTATTAACCAAAGTGAGAAGGATGTTACGCATTCTTCGTAGCTTTGTAGAAACTAAAACTCTAGAGGTATGAAAAAGTATCTGTTTTATTTAAGTATGACTCTTGTTTTGACGCTTTTTTCTGCGTGCGGTGGTAAAAAAGGCGTGTTTACTCCGACTTCCAGCGGTCGTGCGTATGAAATTTTGGTAGTGGTTGATCCGGGAGTATGGGAGCGTCCTGCCGGCAGAGCACTGTTCGATGTACTTGATTCAGATGTACCGGGACTTCCCCAGTCGGAACGTTCATTCCGTATCATGTTCACTTCTCCGGCTAATTACGATTCTACTTTGAAGTTGATTCGCAATATCATACTGGTAGAGATCAACAAGGATCTTTATACACAGCCTAAGTTTAAGTATGCCAAAGATGTATATGCGGCTCCGCAATCTATCCTGACCATTCAGGCACCCGACGAAGAATCGTTCGCTAAGTTCGTGGAAGAGAATAAGCAGGTTATCATAGACTTCTTTACGCATGCCGAAATGAACCGTCAGATTTCAGTGTTGAAAGATAAGCATAGCGACTATGTTGCCACCAAAGTAAAGAGCATGTTCGATGCCGATGTATGGGTACCGGGAGAATTGGTTTCTACCAAACAAGGTGAAGACTTCTTCTGGGCAGGGACGAACGCTGCTACCGGCGACCAGAACTTCGTGATCTATTCTTATCCTTATACAGACAAAGATACGTTTACCAAAGAATACTTCGTGCACAAGCGCGACTCCGTGATGCAAGCAAACATTCCGGGCTCCAAAGAAGGTATGTATATGTCCACCGATTCACTAATGACCGATGTACGTCCCATCTCGGTACAAGGAGAATATGCACTGGAAGCCCGTGGTTTGTGGCGTGTGAAGGGTGACTTTATGGGTGGCCCGTTCGTATCGCATGCCCGTTTGGACAAAGCCAACAAACGCGTTATCGTATCTGAAATCTTTGTATATTCGCCCGATAAATTGAAACGCAACCTGGTTCGCCAGATGGAAGCATCCTTGTACACTTTGAAGTTGCCCAACAGCAAGCAAGAAGGCATGGAGATTCCGGTAAACCCGGCCGCAAAAGATACTACTAATAATAAGTAATTAAAATGGAAAACAACAAAATAAGAATCGGCATAACGCAAGGCGACATAAATGGCGTGGGCTATGAAGTAATTCTGAAAACATTCTCAGATCCTGTGATGCTGGAATTATGTACACCTATCATTTATGGCTCGCCCAAGGTAGCTGCTTATCATCGCAAATCCCTTGATTTGCCTACGAACTTCAGCATCATCAATTCTGCTTCGGAAGCGGCGGACAACCGTTTGAGCGTTGTGAACTGTACCGATGATGAAGTGAAAGTAGAGTTCTCAAAGCCCGATCCCGAAGCCGGAAAGGCTGCGCTCGGTGCATTGGAAAGAGCTATTGAAGAGTTCAAGGAAGGATGGATAGACGTGATAGTAACAGCACCCATCAACAAACATACCATCCAGTCGGAAGGATTTGCTTTCCCGGGGCATACGGAATATATCGAAGAAAGATTGGGAGATGGCGGTAAGGCATTGATGATCTTGATGAAAGATGATTTCCGGGTGGCACTGGTTACCGGGCATATCCCTGTGAGCCAGATTGCGTCGACCCTTACTAAAGAACTGATTCAAGAGAAGCTGGTGATATTTAATCGCTCTCTCAAACAGGATTTTGGTATTGACGCACCCCGTATTGCCGTGTTGTCTCTGAACCCGCATGCAGGTGACGAAGGTCTGCTGGGAACAGAAGAGCAGGATATTATTATTCCCGCAATTCAGGAGATGGCAGCAAAGGGCATGCTTTGTTACGGGCCTTATCCGGCAGACGGATTTATGGGTTCGGGTAACTTCACCCATTTTGACGGTGTGCTGGCTATGTATCACGACCAAGGCTTGGCTCCATTCAAGGCTTTGGCAATGGACGAAGGTGTGAATTACACCGCAGGGCTTCCTGTTGTGCGTACTTCACCTGCCCACGGCACAGCATACGATATAGCAGGGAAAGGACTGGCTTCGGAAGACTCTTTCCGTCAGGCAGTCTATGTAGCCATGGACGTGTTCCGCAACCGCGAACGCGAGAAAGTGGCACACGCTAATCCCTTGCGCAAACAATATTACGAAAAACGTGACGACAGCGATAAATTGAAGCTTGATAGCGCAGAAGAAGATTTATAGTATGACGAAAGCGGAGATACAACAAGTAAAATTACGTTTTGGCATCATTGGCAACAATGAAGCACTGATGCGAGCAATCGATATCGCCATTCAGGTGGCGCCTACCGACTTGTCCGTGCTGATTACCGGAGAGAGTGGGGTAGGAAAAGAGAGTTTTCCTCAAATCATCCACCAATACAGCCGTCGTAAGCATGGACAATACATTGCCGTGAACTGTGGCGCCATTCCGGAAGGAACCATCGATTCCGAGTTGTTCGGACACGAGAAGGGAGCCTTTACGGGAGCTATCGGCGAACGGAAAGGTTACTTTGGCGAGGCAAATGGTGGAACTATCTTTCTCGATGAGGTGGGTGAGTTACCCTTGCCTACCCAGGCACGTCTGCTTCGTGTTCTCGAAAGTGGTGAATTCATGAAAGTCGGTTCTTCTAAAGTAGAGAAAACCGATGTGCGCATTGTTGCCGCCACCAACGTGAACCTGACGCAAGCCATTGCAAACGGGCGCTTCCGTGAAGATTTGTATTACCGTCTGAATACAGTTCCTATACAAATACCGCCTTTGCGCGAACGCGGCGAAGATGTGGTTCTGCTGTTCCGCAAATTTGCGTCGGACTTTGCAGAAAAGTATCGTATGCCCGCCATTCAGTTGACCGAAGATGCCCGGCAGATGTTAGTATCTTATTCATGGCCGGGCAATGTGCGCCAGTTGAAAAATATCACTGAGCAAATATCTATTATAGAGACGAATCGTGAAATCAATTCCTCTATCTTGAAGGTATATTTGCCCGAACAAAACACGATGCAACGCCTACCTGCATTGTTTGGCGTAAAAGAAAGCAAGAGCTTTGAGAGTGAGCGGGAAATTCTCTATCAAGTGCTCTTTGACATGCGTCATGATGTGACGGAGTTGAAGAAGTTGGTACATGAAATCATGACCGAGCAGAGTAGGGGAACAGTGCCTTCGCAGGCAGTAGCACCCTCTACCTATTTTGCACCGACTCCTCCGGCAGTTGTGCCTCCGGTAACCTCCGGCGTACCTACTATCATTCATCCTTCCATAAAACCGGCTCCCGCCATGGATGATGATATTCAGGATACGGAAGAATATGTGGAAGAATCTCTCTCTTTGGACGAAGTAGAGAAAGAAATGATACGCAAAGCGCTTGAAAAGCATCACGGCAAGCGTAAAAGTGCAGCGCAGGACTTGAATATATCCGAGCGCACCTTATACAGAAAGATTAAAGAATATGGATTGGATTAAAAAAATAGCGCTGGTCACTGCTTTGGTAGGACTGGTGTTCGTGGTATACTCCTGCCGCATCTCCCTGGGGCTTGCTCCGATTAGTTCTATTGATTACACCAAGGTGAAGACTATCTCTATCGGTGAATTTCAGAATCGTGCGGAATATGTTTATGCCCCTTTGGCTACGGAATTTAACCAAAAACTAAAGGACATGTTCATACAGCAGACCCGTCTGCGTCTAGTGAATAGCGGCGGCGATCTGGAGATTGACGGAGAGATAACCGGATACAACCAATACAATGAATCGGTTGATGCCAGCGGCTATTCTTCGAAGGTGAAACTGACCTTGACCGTCAATGTGCGTTATGTGAACAATACCAATCACGAGGAAGACTTTGAGCAGCAGTTCTCCGCCTTCCAGTTGTATGACTCTTCGCAACTACTGACGGCTGTACAAGACCAACTTATCACTTTGATGGTGAAAGATATTGCCGAACAAATATTCAACGCAACCGTAGCTAACTGGTAAATATAGAATGACTTCTGCCCATTTGCAACAATGGATTCAGCATCCCGAGACGCTGGATAGAGACACCTTGTACGAACTTCGCACCTTGGTGGCACGCTATCCTTATTTTCAGTCGCTACGTTTGCTTTACCTTAAAAACCTCTACCTGCTGCACGATATAAACTTTGGTGCCGAGTTGCGCAAAGCTGTGTTGTATGTGGCAGACAGGCGTGTCTTGTTTTATCTGATAGAAGGCGACCGCTATACGCTACAATCGCAAAAGTCTTCGCTTTTCTCCTCCAAAGAGATGAACGAAGAGCCTAGTGTAGACCGTACTCTGTCATTGATAGATGCTTTTTTGGCTACCGTTCCCGAAGAAAACTCATCAAGCATGGAACTGGATTATGCCATGGATTACACTTCGTTTCTGATGCAAGATGAAGCGGAAATTGACTCGTCGGAAATAACCCAAGCGAAACCCAAAATCGAAACACAGAAACTTCGCGGACATGAACTGATTGACGACTTTATTCTGAAAAGCGAATCTGCCGATATCCCATTGCTTGAGGTCAAACCCCTGCTTAGTGTTGCGGTAGCGGAAGAAGAAATGGATCCTCCTGTTCATTCGGCCGATCCTTCGGAGGGAATAGACGAAACATCCGAAACGACGGTCGAACTTCCGAAGGAAGAAGAAGAGGATGAAACCTCTGCGCCTGCTCCTAATGAAGAGTTGGATGATAGCTGTTTTACTGAAACTTTGGCTAAAATCTATATCAAACAGCGCCGATATGACAAAGCACTTGAAATTATTAAAAAATTAAGTTTGAATTATCCAAAAAAAAATGCTTACTTTGCAGACCAAATCAGATTTTTAGAGA
>JAEXAJ010000104.1 GCA_023458215.1 Bacteroidota bacterium | reverse complement strand
CCACCGGAGTATTGGTCAAGGTGATCATTGCACCTTCTTCTACTGCTTTTTCTGCTACTTTCCAGGCAATGGACTGCTCATTCAGAGCACCGAAAATAATGCCTCTTTTTCCTTTCAACAAATTATAGCTCATACCTATATTTAATTAAGATTTAATAAGGGAATACCTTATTAACAAATTTGAAGCCGCAAAGATACGAAGTTTCTGCATAAAAATCCTGAAAGTGTGCAAAGAAAAGGCTGAAATGCCACAAATATCCTATCTTTGCATCAAATTTAAGATTAGAAAACGATGAAAAAGCTGATTATATTTGACCTTGACGGAACTTTACTGAACACCATTGCCGATTTGGCACAAAGCACCAACCATGCCTTGCAAACTCTTGGTTATCCCATTCACGAAGAATCAGCCTATAATTTTATGGTAGGTAACGGCATCAATAAATTATTTGAACGCGCCTTGCCCGAAGGTGAAAAAACAGAAGAAAATGTATTGCGTGTACGCCGGGAGTTTATTCCTTACTACGACGAGCACAATGCAGATAAAAGCCGGCCTTATCCCGGCATCTCCCAACTTCTCAAAGAAATGCAAGAAAATGGAATTCAACTAGCCGTTGCTTCCAATAAATATCAATCGGCTACCATAAAACTGATTGCTCACTACTTCCCTACGATTTCTTTCATTGCCGTATTAGGCCAACGCGAAGGAATTCCTGTAAAACCCGATCCCACGGTTGTATACGACATTCTGGATATAGCCCAAGTCGCAAAAGAAGACGTTCTCTATGTAGGAGATTCGGGTGTAGACATGCAGACAGCCGCTAATGCCGGAGTAACAGCCTGCGGTGTGACTTGGGGATTCCGTCCACGCACCGAACTGGAAGCATTCCATCCCAGCCATATTGTGGACGAAGCACACTCCATTTCAACAATTGCCACCCGATAAGACAGAATATCCATCTTTAGCCCGGGAGTTTACCTTCGTCAAGGTCTTCTCCCCACAATTCTACATCTGATGGAGCTTTAAATATACTCCAAGCTACCAGCAGTCCTACTATCAACAAGAAAATTAAATATACTCCCATAGTCAGTTAAAGTTTATTTTAGATATAAAAATAACACGCTAAATGCTGTTAGGTTCAGCTCCCCTCTCTTTTGTTTTACTCTTACTTTATTTCAGGAAACAAATGTAGTATTTTTCATTTAAACCAACGTGTATTTTTCTACCAGGAGAGTTTATTATTTAGTTTTCGTGTGCGAGAACAATTAATTTTGTGCACGATAACGACCAATTTTGTCTAAAATCGTCCTTTTTACTAAATATTATGCTTTTCGAATTTGATTAATAGAGAAAAGGTCTTATTTTTGACCCCGATTTAAAATTCATACTATCGTAAAACATAATCAATTACCAAATAAAATCACAAGAGAATGGAACAAGTTTTCAGTTATATCATCGGCTTAGGAGCAGCAGTGATGATGCCTATCATCTTTACAATTCTGGGCGTATGTATCGGTATCAAACTTAGCAAAGCATTAAAAAGCGGCTTATTGGTGGGTGTCGGTTTTGTAGGTTTATCAGTTGTCACCGCATTGTTAACCAGCAGCCTGGGTCCTGCCCTAGGTCAAGTTGTTGAAATATACGGTCTTCAATTAAAAGTATTCGATATGGGATGGCCTGCTGCCGCCGCTGTGGCTTATAATACATCGGTAGGTGCTTTCATTATTCCCGTATGTTTAGGCGTCAATCTTCTGATGCTATTTACAAAAACCACCCGTACAGTAAATATCGACCTTTGGAATTACTGGCATTTCGCATTTATCGGTGCGGTAGTCTACTTTGCCAGTGATAATATCTGGTGGGGCTTTTTTGCCGCTATTATATGCTATATCATAACTTTGGTTATGGCCGATTTTACAGCCGAAAAGTTCCAAGGCTTCTATGATAAAATGGAAGGTATCTCTATTCCGCAACCTTTCTGTGCGGGCTTTGTGCCTTTTGCTATTGTAATTAATAAGATATTGGATAAAATCCCCGGATTCGATAAGTTGAATATAGATGCTGAAGGCATGAAGAAGAAATTCGGTTTGTTGGGCGAACCTCTGTTCCTGGGTATCTTGGTAGGTTGTGGCATCGGAGCGTTGTCTTGCAAAAATGGTCAAGAGTTGATTGAAAAGATACCTTATATATTAGGATTGGGCATTAAGATGGGGGCTGTAATGGAACTGATTCCCCGCATCACCGCCTTGTTCATCGAAGGCTTGAAGCCGATTTCCGATGCAACCCGCGAAATGATAGCTAAGAAGTTCAAAGGTGCCGTAGGTCTGAATATCGGTATGAGCCCGGCATTGGTTATCGGACATCCCGCAACTTTGGTTGTATCCCTGTTGTTGATTCCTGTCGCTATCTTATTGGCAGTTGTTCTGCCGGGAAACCAATTCTTACCTTTAGCTTCATTGGCAGGTATGTTCTACTTGTTCCCGTTAGTACTGCCCATCACAAAAGGCAATGTGGTGAAAACGTTCATCATAGGACTGGTAGTACTGACTATCGGATTGTATTTTGTTACCGACCTGGCTCCGTACTTCACCAAAGCCGCTCACGATGTATATGCCAAGACACAAGATGCAGCCGTAAACATCCCTGCCGGATTTGAGGGTGGTGCACTCGACTTTGCATCCAGCCCGTTTGCCTGGGTCATCTTCCACTTGACTTATTCCTTCAAATATATCGGTTCTGCCGTCTTGGTACTTTGCACACTATTCCTTATGATTCTGAACCGCCGTGCCATCATCAAAATGCAGAAGGCAGCCAAAGAAACAGCTAACAATTAAAAATAACCAAATAAAAAAGAAACATCATGAAGAAATTTGCAATTGCACTGATGTTGGGTTTTGCAGCCGTATCGGCTTCAGCCCAAGTTAATTACAAGATGCAGGTTGCTTGCAACCCGCAGGACGTTAAAGCGTATGACACAAATCGTCTGCGTAGCAGTTTTCTGATGGAGAAAGTAATGGCTCCGGATGAAATCAATGTAACTTATTCTATGTACGACCGCCTCATCTTTGGTGGTGCAGTACCCGCAACCAAAGAATTGGTTCTCGAAACGATCGATCCGCTGAAAGCTTCTTATTTCTTGGAAAGAAGAGAATTGGGTGTTATCAATATCGGTGGCGAAGGTATCGTAACCGTAGACGGTAAAGAATACACACTGAACTTTAAAGATGCCTTATACGTAGGTAGAGGCAACAAAAAAGTCACTTTCAAGAGCAAAGACGCAGCAAAACCTGCTAAATTTTACATCAACTCGGCCACTGCTCATAAAGCATATAAGACTCAGCTGATCACTATCGACGGTCGTAAGGGTTCCTTGAAAGCCAACTCTTTCCCTGCCGGTAAGATGGAAGAAAGTAATGACCGCGTAATCAACCAGTTAATTGTAAACAACGTACTGGAAGAAGGTCCTTGCCAATTGCAAATGGGCCTGACTGTATTGAAACCGGGCAGCGTTTGGAATACAATGCCGGCGCATACACACAGCCGTCGCGTCGAAGCATACTTCTACTTCAATGTACCGCAGGACAATGCCATCTGCCACTTCATGGGTGAACCTCAGGAAGAGCGTATCGTATGGATGCAAAACGAACAAGCTATCATGTCACCCGAATGGTCAATTCATGCCGCAGCAGGAACCAGCAACTATATGTTCATCTGGGGTATGGCAGGCGAAAACCTCGACTATGGCGATATGGACAAACTGAAATACACAGAAATGCGTTAACCCCCATTCATAAATAGGCATGGAATTCAGTTCCATGCCTATTTCTTTACTATCAATAGCATTTCTATCCGATATTACACCTTAATCAACACACAAACCTGTATTTTTGCAATCAAATAATAAATCTACTATCATGAGTACATCCCAAAACACAATGGGTAAAATGACCAATTACCGTTGGACTATTTGCGCCATGTTATTTTTCGCGACAGCAGTCAATTACCTCGATCGCCAGGTTCTCTCCCTTACTTGGAAAGATTTCATCGCCCCCGAGTTTCACTGGACAGATGCCGACTACGGCAACATTACAGCCATATTCTCTATTGTATATGCCATAGCCAATCTATTTGCCGGACGTTTCATCGACTGGATGGGTACCCGAAAAGGATATATATGGGCAATTGGCGTATGGTCATTAGGGGCTTGTTTGCATGCCTTGTGTGGATGGGCTACCGAGCACGTAGTTGGTATTCATGATGCTGCCGAGATGATTTCCGCCACCGGTGCTGTAGCTTCCACGATCGCTATTACCAGTGTTTATTTCTTTATTGCCGCCCGCGTTATTCTGAGTATAGGTGAAGCCGGCAACTTTCCTGCCGCTATCAAAGTAACGGCCGAATATTTTCCTAAGAAAGACCGTGCATTCTCCACTTCTATCTTCAATGCAGGCGCTACCGTAGGAGCTCTAGCGGCTCCGGTAACAATCCCCTCATTGGCACGATACTTCCAAAGCCTGGGTATTGGCAATGGTTGGGAAATGGCTTTCATCGTAATCGGCGCATTGGGTTTTGTTTGGATGGGCATGTGGCTGTTCATGTATAAGAAACCACACGACAATCCTAAGGTTAACGCAGCAGAACTAGCTTATATCGAGCAAGACAAACAAGCCGAACAAGACCTGCAACCGACAACGAACAAAAAAGAAAGGAAGCTCTCTTTCCTAGAATGTTTAAAGTATCGTCAAGCATGGGCATTTGCTCTCGGTAAATTTACAACCGACGGGGTATGGTGGTTTTTCCTTTTCTGGACACCCGCCTACATTTCAGACGTCTATGGTTTTTCTTCCGATAGCCGTACAGCGCAATTATTGATATTCGTACTCTATGCCATTACCATGCTATCTATCTATGGTGGCAAACTGCCAACGATTATCATCAACAAAACAGGGCTGAATCCTTATGCCGCCCGCATGCGAGCCATGTTCATTTTCGCTCTTTTCCCGTTGCTTACTCTCTTTGCGCAACCGCTGGGTTCTTATTCATACTGGTACCCCATTATTATTATCGGTATCGCCGGAGCAGCTCACCAATCCTGGTCAGCCAATATCTATTCTGTAGTAGGCGATATGTTCCCCAAAAGCGCAGTGGCTACTATCATTGGCTTTGGAGGTATGGCAGGAGGTGTCGGCGCATTCATTATTAACATAAGTTCCGGCATGCTGTTTACCTATGCTGATGAAACGCAAATGACTTTCATGGGCTTCCATGGCAAAGCGGCAGGGTATTTCATTATCTTCTGTATATGCGCAGTATCTTATTTGATCGGTTGGTGCATCATCAAGGCATTAGTACCTAAATACAAACCTATTGTAGTGGATTAATTAGGATTGAATAAAAAAAGCTTTTTCTCACGAAAAAGCTTTTTTTTGTCTTCCCCTCCATTTTCATAAGCAAAGATCTAAGAGAAGGAAGACACAATCTAAGATGAAAAAAAGGGAAGTCTCACGACTTCCACAATTCTTCTAACCTTAAATCTAAATCTCTATGAAAAAAACGTTCGGCAAAGATAAGTGTTTATCAAACAAATAGCTATTAATAAAGTATATAAAATGATGGAAAATATTTAATTCGTGTTAATAGTTACACATTAATGCGTATAAGAAGTTGCTCCCAGTAATTTGGAATAAACAGGATTGAGGCAAAGTAATTCAGGAACACCTGTGATAAACATCTGCTTACGGGCACGTGTGAGGGCAACATTGAGTTTACGGTCAATCAGAACATTATTTTCTTTAGTCAAGTTAGCCAAAAATCTTAATTGATAGGCGCGATTGACAGAGAAAGAGTAGATAATCACATCCCGTTCACTACCTTGAAAACGCTCTACGGTATCTACCATTATATCATTCAAAGCAGGAATACCCAACTGAGAAATTGTTTTTTTAATCAAAGCTATCTGGCTACGATAGGGAGTAATGATACCTAAAGTCGACGCAGGGTCAAAGCCCGAACCGGACGAATATTGCCGATATATAGCTTCTGACAAACGGGTTACAATTCCCGCTTCCGAATGGTTTACTTTAGCCGATTGTGCGGGTGGTTCGGGCACGGAAGGCAGAAATGCAACCCGACGCGTCAGTAAGTCGGCAAATTCGCAATCCGTCAGTTCCGGAGCAAGTTCCAAAGTACCACTTTGATGTGGTAAACCAACCGATTGCAACAAACCTCCATAAAAAGCATGATTGGGGAAAGAAGCTACTTCTACATTCATACGCCCTTGACGACACAACATGTCGAAGTAGTGATTAGTGATAAGTGATAAGTGATTAGTTACGGGGAATGTATGCATCAGGTTGCGATAGAGACGTTCGAAAAGGGAATCTTTCAAATTGTACAAACCGATAGAGTGCAAGGCTTCATCACACACTTCGGATTGTTCGGAAGATTGTAACACAACAGCGGGTAGTTGCTTATGATCGCCAATCAATATAAATTTGCCAATGGCATCGGCTCCGGCCGGGTTGCGGGTGCAAAGTAATCCTAAAAGTTGAGGTTCCAGAATTTGGGTAGCCTCATCCACGATAGCGACGTCAAAAGTCTTCAAACGGAACAATTCTGTTTTTGCAGAAAGCGTGGCGACCGTGCCCACAAACACCCGGCAGCGGGCAATACGTTCCTGCACCTCACGGCGGGTAGAGCATGTCTCCAATACATTTTCTATCAAGTGCGACCGGTATGCCTCGTCGCAGGATAGTTCGCTACCAATACGGATAAAGTCTATTGCAGGTTTTATGGCGGCAAGCGTTTTACTGATTTCATCGATAGCGCGGTTAGTATAAGAAAGCAGTAATATTTGTTTTCCCTCCCGGTAGAAGGTTTCTACCATAGCGCGTAATGCGCGGGAGGTTTTACCGGTACCCGGAGGACCTATTAAAAGGAAATAGTCTTGCGCCGCTTTGGCTTTCAACGCTATTCGGGCGAAGTCATCCGTCGCCGATTCGATACTGTGATTCAAAGAGGCGTCGAATGCAGGCAAACGCTGCCCTAACAACAAATCACGACGGCTTTTCGTGGCAGAAAGAAAGGCTGAAAGCCCCAAATACATACTCCGGAAAGAGGTATCCATATAGTCATGCTCCACCGCATACAAACTCCCGGCAGGAAGTACTCCGGCATTCTGCTGGGCAGCACGAAGACGAATGCAAATAGCCTCCTCAGAGATGCATTCGATATTCCCTTTGAATACCATTTTATTCGTGACATTGTCTGCATCCGCATTCCGTTCATAAAGAACTACAGCATCGCCCTGACGAAAATTGGGGAGAACGGAAGTGGCTTGCGTTTGTATTCCTAACACTAAATAGGGCTTATGAGCATCCGCCGCATGATTTTCGCGGATAACCAAATCATACAATATCTCCCCGGCTTCACATTTTTCTGCCAAGGTAGAGAGCCAAAGAGCCGCAGCACCTGCCCGTCCTTCATAATCAATATCACCGGATTTAGAAGTATATAGTTCCTTGGTTATAAAGTTATAAAGAGTATAGAAATAGCTTTGCTCCAAGGAAGACAATGAACGGATGCGTTGTGTCACCGCATCGATAGAAGGATAAAGAAAGCGCTTCCACAAAGCATTATCCAGACAACGTTGATTCAATGTATCCGGATGTATATCTTTCAACCGTTCAGCTGTATATTGGGGGCTGTTCCGCAATTGGATTCCATATTCGGTTGCCACAATCCGGTTGCGCACATCCATCACCCTACGCACCATCGCCCATGAAGGACGGGCCGGATAAAGCAACGGATAACGCGTATATAATAGATAAGCCTTCACTTTTCGATGCTCCATCCCCATCGAGAATTCGAGTACAGCCTGATAAAGCAACATCTGTACTTTATTATTCTCCTTGGGCTCTACCTTGCCACGAATAGAATATTCGTCCGCCTTACCCGACTTCATTTCGATGAAAGAAGTCATATCACGCTGCATATAGTCCAAACGACCTTGCAATCCCAAAGCTTCACAAATATAAGAAGGTTCCAGCACTGCATCTGCCTTATCCAAATCATAGCCCGAAGCAAGGAAAGTTTCCGTCACGGTTTGGCGGATATTTTCAAAGTGGCGCTTACAATCCGCAAAGAACTCTGTTTCCTTTTCCCGGTCACGCAAATCGGCACATGCAGCCAATTCAATAGGGTATGCACGAAAGGCTTTCTGCATACACGTCCGATAATCGGGTTCTTTCTTTGCATGGATCCATTCATCCAAAAAGAGATTGGCTATATTACCCAGTAAAAGAGGGCGTGTATTGTCAGGCAATTGCAAACGTGCCAAAATATAGTTGGCAGGATGATGACCGTAATCTTTGAAACATTCCGCCAACGAGCTGATGTCTATCAGATAGTCCGGTTCGAGGATTATAAAAGAGGGAGTGAGTACACCTGCGTCATCCACAGCCACATCCAACAAATTCACTTGTGCATGGCGCCATAAGAGACGGCAGGTATCTGCAAATTCATCATTGACTTGCGGTACATTGTAACGAACACGAAGCGGTTCATCCGCTACCGTATCTACCGGCAATACATATAAGTAAGTATCATCCGCATACTGAAAACAGACACGCATCCGCTTCACCCGCTCTTTGGCAGGAGGAGCCACCACGTACGTAGCATCCGTACGAGGCAGCAAGCGATAGAGTATATCGGGAATATCCTGCCCCGTCAATCGCTTGACAAAAAAGGCCAAAGTTTTAGAGTCACGCAGCAGTTGCTCGTACGACGGTTCCGCCTGGCGGTTTAATATGGCATTGGAAGTTAACCGGAAGGTATGCAACCGGTTCTGCTCCACAATAGACAATCCTACTTTGGAAGCGACAAAACTGATACGGGCGGAGAGGTCGGTCATTTGCAAACTACCGTCAGTCATTTGTGTACGGCACAGGCGCTCTAACAATTCGCGCAACTGACGATAAGCAATATTTAATGGAATGCCATCTTTGCGACAAGCTCCCAAAAGTATATCAAAGTATTCTTTTACTTCATTCTCCATCATTCTTCCGACTCCACTTCTTCCACTTCATCAGTCTTCTTATCCTTTATCATCAGGATACTCAACTCATAGAGCAAATAAAGCGGTACAGCCACCACCGTCAGCGTGAACGGGTCGCCTGTGGGAGTAATGATAGCAGCAGCAATAACGATGACTACTACGGCATGCCGGCGATACTTACGCAAGAAGCTTTTATTCACCAGTCCCAGCAAAGAAAGCAACCAAGTCACTAATGGCAACTCAAATGCCAACCCCATACAGAGTACCAGCATCATGAAGTTATCGATATACGAATTAAGTGAGATTTGGTTCTCTATGGTCGAACTTAATTGGTAAGTGGAAAGGAAACGCAAAGTCATCGGATACACCATAAAATATCCCAGTAGCACACCCACAAAAAACATGACCGTACCAATCCCCAAGGCTTTCTTTACCCCCTTTTGTTCATTCGGATAAAGCGCCGGACTGACAAACCGCCATATTTCGTAAAATATGTAAGGAGCAGCAGTAACCACAGACATCCAGAAAGCCGTAGATATATGAATGAAGAACGGTGCAGCCAGATTAATATTAATCAGCTTGATATCAAATTCCTGCGTAAAGAACTCATCATCGAGATTGAACACCTGCCCGATATAGCGCAGTACATCGTAAAAAACAAAATCATTATGGCAAGGAGCCAAAATAACTTGGTCGAACAAGTAAGGCATGGCAATAAAATAGCCTACAGCCAATACAAACCACACTCCAAGTACCCGAAAGAGCACACGACGCAATTCATCCAGATGATCCCAGAAAGTCAGTTCTTTTTCTGCCATAAAATTAAAAGTTAATGAAGAAAGGAGAATGATCATTCTTCATTCTTCATTCAATTCATTTATCTTTTGAAGCGGGAGTATCAATATCTTCCTTAGCCTTATTTATTTCTTCTTTAGCTTCGTTGACACCGTCCTTGAAACTCTTTACACCTTTGCCAAGTCCGCGCATCAATTCTGGTATTTTTTTGCCACCAAACAACAATAAAATAACAAGGGCTATGATAATCCATTCAGAGCCACTGGGCAGAAAGCCTAATAAAAGTAAGTTTGCCATAGTTTAATGTATTTATTTGTGGCAAAGATAAAAAATAAATTGCAAATATTCTTTTTTAATTTATCTTTGCTGCTTATTATTAACATAAGACACTATGGATTACGAAAATAAATATCTATGGAAGATCAAATTCTATTTTTCTCTCTTCCTATTTATCCTATTCAATATTTACACGGCAAAATCTGAACTAATAAGTTCAGCCTATAAAGAAAAAAGTAAGTTACTAATAGTACATTCTTTTGAAGATACATTTTCCGATTATCCAGCCCTCAATAAGCTCATCGAAAAGGGTTTGAAACACAACAAGATTTCCGCTGATACACAGATTTTTTATTGGGATTGTGATGCTTACGACCGGGATGGGGAAATAGAGCGCATCAATCATTTGCTGGATACTATATCGGTTAAGCCTGACCTTATATTAGTTACAGACGACCAAGCCACTTACTCTCTATTGGCATCCAAGCACCCCCTTTTGAAAATGACACCCATCATCTTCTCGGGAGTTAACTTTCCCAATTGGGGCATAATAAAAGAATATACCAATATTACCGGTATCTGGGATAATCCTGATTATGAGAAAAACGCAGAGATGATAGAAAAAGTCATGGGAGTAAAGCGAATTCGTTTTTTCTATGATAAAACATATGTCGGGAAAAAAGTCATTGCCCGGCTCGCAGAACAATATAAAGACAAAGACAAGGAATTATATGAATCCCTAACCCCATTTTTGCAAAAAGAAGATTCTATCAACAATATAGAGAATCAGAAAGATCTTAATGTCTACCTAAGAGGCAATGATTATGATCAACGCCCTTTAGAAACAAGTTTTCATTTCATTAATATGTGGGATGAAAAAGGACGAGATCTGTTGTGGAATATTTCGGGCTCTTTCAGATACTCAGTCTTTTTGTTGGCTAAATATGACTATTCTACAGCCAATGTAGGACGTTTGGCTACCGTTCCCACTTTTTCTGCTACCAACAAAGGCTTTACCCAGCACATGGATATACTGGGGGGCTACTTTACCCCTTTGGAAGATCAAGTAAAAGCAACTTGCGACTATATTGCCCAAGTACTCAACGGCAAAGATATTTCACAGCTACCCATAAAAGAGATAGAAAAAAAGTATGTAATAGACTGGGCAGTATTGAACCGTTGGTCTATTCCCGTCAAAAACATACCAAAGGGCATTGAAATAGTGAACATGCCCATCTACATCAAATATCAAACAGCAGCTATTGTATGCTTATCTGTTTTTCTAATTACCATTATCTTCACTATTTCATATCTACTCTTTTTATACTTCCGGGAAGTGAAAAGAAAACGGTTGGCACAGATTCACTTGCGGGAAGAAAAAGAATTTTTGTCGCTGTCTATGGAAGGTACCAACATCTTTGCATGGAGATTTGACAGTGAAAACAATCAATTCTGTTTTGAAAAAGAATTCGCCGACTACATCGGTATAAGTTCGACTACCATAAAACTGGAAAAGCTAAGCCGCATAACTCATCCTGACGATCAAGAGTATGCTTTGAACTCATTTATAAAGATAGTCAATAAGATTGAAGACCGTGGAAATATACGGGCAAGAATAAACTTCAATGACCAAGGCTATTTATGGTATGAATTCAGAGTTCTGAATATATCAGACGTATTAAAACATAAGTCGACTGTTATTGGTCTGCTGATGAATATCCAGGACTTTAAAGATAAAGAAGAAGAATTAATAACTGCCCGAGATCTGGCTTCCAAAGCCGAACTGAAACAATCTTTCCTGGCAAATATGAGTCATGAAATCAGAACGCCTCTGAATTCAATCATAGGATTCACCAACATGTTGGTCAGTGACGAAGAATTGCCCAATGACGAAAGATTGGAATACATTCACATCATCAACAAAAACTGCGAGTTACTGCTAAAACTAATCAACGACATCCTGGAATTATCTCGAATAGAATCGGGTAATGTATCTCTTACAATAGATACGTATGACCTTCGTGATATCGTAGAAGATGTATATTCAATGTGCAAGTCTCAAACTCCGGCAGAGGTTGAGTTTATCAAGAATATTCCACTCATTCCCTTGTTACAGGAAGTCGACTCACTCAGGTTGAAGCAAGTGCTTGTCAACTTTATCAGTAATGCTTTCAAGTTTACCCCTGCGGGCTATGTAGCTATCGGAATAGAAATCGACGAGACAAACAAGGAAATTCTTATTTATGTGGAAGATACCGGTGAGGGTATCCCGGAAGAACATCAGAAAATGATTTTCGACCGATTCTATAAAGTTAATGAATTCGCTCAGGGAACGGGTTTGGGCTTATCTATTTGCCAAGTTATTGTGAATAAGTTGAATGGTAGAATCACATTATCTTCGGAAGTAGGCAAGGGCAGTCGTTTCGGTATCGTATTTACTTGCACTGAGAAACAAGACATGCAAACCAATAACACTGAAAAACAAGAATCCGTGCAGGAATCATCCAATGAATACGATGAAAACCGCCCTGTTATTCTGATAGCTGAAGATAGTGTGAGCAATTATATGCTATTAAAGAATATCCTGAAGAAATCATTTAATATATTTTGGGCTCTAAATGGCAAGGATGCGTTAGAAATTATAAAGAAGCAGAAAATAGACCTCATCCTCATGGATATAAAAATGAATGAGATGGATGGAATAACCGCTTTGACAAAGCTCAGAAAGAGTCATAAGAAACTTCCTGTAATTATTCAAACCGCCTATGCTTTCGAAGAAAACAGGAAAATGGCCCAACAGGCCGGGGCATCAGGTTTTATCTCAAAACCTATAACCCCGGATATTCTGCTCAGTGCCATCAATGACTTTATAGTCATCAAATAGGCTATTTGTTATCAATCTTGGTAATATACTCGTTTCACCCGGGTCGAAACGCTCGTTAATACCTCATAAGGTATCGTGTCGAGTACGTCGGATAAAACCGTGATAGGGAGATGGTCGCCGAAAATTTCAACGGTGTCTCCTTCTTTGCAGTCAATGTCTGTAACATCGATCATACATACATCCATGCAAATATTGCCTACGTAGGGAGCTTTCTCTCCATTTACCAAACAGTAAGCATGCCCGTTACCCAAATGCCGGTTCAAACCGTCGGCATAACCGATAGGCAGGGCGGCAATACGGGACGGACGGAATAAATGTCCTTTACGGCTATACCCTACCGTGTCTTCCTGAGGCACATCACGTATCTGAAGAATGGTAGTCTTCAACGTACTGACATTATGCATAATGGAATTATCGATAGGACTGATGCCATACAATCCCAATCCCAAACGAACCATATCGAATTGTGCTCCGGGGAAGCGCTCTATACCCGCAGAATTGCAGATATGGCGAAGTATCTTATGTGGAAATGCTTCCTGCAACTCCAAAGACGCTTTTTCGAACATTTCAATTTGCTGGCGGGTGAAGGCATCAAACTGGGCCCCATCACTACCCACAAAATGAGAGAATACCGAACGGGCTATCACAGCGTTCTGTGATTTCAGTCGTTCTATAAGACGAGGCATATCCTCGGGAGCAAATCCCAAACGATGCATACCTGTATCTAACTTCACATGAATAGGGAAGTTCGTGATACCTTCTTTTTCGGCTTCTTTAATCAAAGCATCCAGCAGATGGAAGCTATAAACTTCGGGCTCCAGTTTATAATCGAACATGGTCTTGAATGCAGTCATCTCAGGATTCATTATGATAATGCTCGCTGTTATTCCGGCTTTGCGCAGTTCCGAACCTTCGTCGGCTACGGCTACGGCAAGATAATCTACATGATGTTCCTGCAAAGTCTTGGCTATTTCGTATGATCCGGCACCGTATGCCGAAGCTTTCACCATACACACCATCTTGGTTTCGGGTTTCAGTTTGCTGCGGTAATAGTTCAAATTGGCTATCATCGCACCGAGGTTGACTTCAAGGATTGTTTCGTGTACTTTCTTCTCCAACACTTCCGTCAGTGCATCGAAACCGAATTTACGGGCACCTTTTATCAGAATAATTTCGTTCTCCAAGCGCAGATCACCCTTTTCGATGGCACGAATCAAAGCATCCGTATGGGGATAGAAAGATTTTTCGATATCAAAGCGTGCTGCACAAGTCGATATTTCACTACCCACACCAATAATACGCTCTATACCCCGGCTGTTTACCAACTGCGCCACCTGACGATACAGAGTAGGTGTATTTTGTCCGGTTTCGAGGATATCCGAAAGGATCAGCGTACGCTTCAAACCTTTGGATTGTGAGCGGCGGTACAAGAAGTTAAGCGCAATATCCAGTGAACCGAGATCTGAGTTATAACTGTCGTTTACCAATAAACAACCATTCTTGCCTTCCTTTACTTCCAGACGCATGGCTACAGGTTCCAACTTCGTCATGCGTTCCGTAATTTTCTCAGCGGGGAGCATCAAGTATAAGCAGGCAGCCAAACAGTTCAGAGAGTTCTCAATGGAAGCATCGTCTATAAAAGGAAGGGTGAACGAGTTATCCATATTCAGGTAACGGTAGGAGATAACGGTGCAATCGTCCTTCTTCTCTACTTTGCTTATAAACAGAGGGCGTTCCATATCCTTACGGCTCCACGCTATTTCACGCGACGAGAGCATGGATTTCGCCACACAATTACTGATAAATTCATCGTCTCCATTGTAGATTACCACATCACAACCTTTAAACAGCGCAAGCTTCTCCATACACTTTTCTTGCAAAGAGAAGAAGTTTTCTTGATGGGCACCGCCGATATTGGTTAATATACCAATAGTAGGCTTGATGATATTCTGCAAAGAACGCATTTCTCCAGGTTCCGAAATACCGGCTTCGAAGATAGCCAGTTCGGAATCCTCGTTCATTTGCCATACCGACAAAGGAACTCCGATCTGTGAGTTATAGCTGCGGGGGGAACGGACAATCGCCCGTTCGGGACTCAACAATTGATGTAACCATTCTTTTACAATCGTTTTCCCATTGCTTCCCGTGATACCGATAACAGGAATCTGGAATTGTCCGCGATGCTGTTCGGCCAACTTCTGCAAAGCCTTCAGAGGATTGGCTACTATCAACAGATTGACAGATGCCAGTTGATAGTTGATAATCTGCTGTGCATTGTCTTCGCTTACTACAAAGTTGCGCACGCCACGAGCGTATAAGTCAGGTATATAACGGGCACCGTCATTTCGTCTGGTAGCCAGTGCGAAGAACAATGTTTCTTCGGGGAAACTCAGGGAACGGCTATCAGTAAGTAGCCAATCGATGGTAGCCGACGTATCCCCTACACGTCGTGCACCAATGACTTCGGTTATGCTTTCAATCGAATACGACATATATCTATCTCTTTTTTGAAATCTAAGTACGGGTATTTTTCGTTAAGTCGATCTATTTTTAACACAATTTGTCCTAAAAAACGCTTATACTCGTCAGACTCCGGATGAAAGGGTTTATGCGATAGGGCTTTACGTATATTTTCACTTTCTTCCATAATCTGTAACGCATCTGTGGAGATGCAGGTTTGCACAAATCGCTCCCACACATATCGTACGGCAACTTCGGAAGGATGAACCATATCTTCGGCATAAAAACGGTAATCGCGCAACTCGTCTATCAATAACTCGTAAGCCGGAAAGTAGAAAACCTGTTCGGGATAAGCCTGCTGTAACCGTTCTATGGCCAGAAGTAAAGTGGCTTTACTCAGGCTATTGGCATGCATTCCATCACGAATATGGCGGATGGGGCTGACGGTAAACAATACTTTCAACTTCGGATTCTGCATAAACAAATCGGCAAGCAAAGTTTTGTAATCCAGTACGATGTCTTCTATCGAAAGTTTGCGTCGGGCGAAGTTTGCTTCCGGTTGCTTGTGGCAGTTAGCAACTATTTGTCCCGTATTTTTAGACTCGTATACCCAAGCCGTGCCAAAGGTCAGCAAGAGATAATCGACCTTAGCCAAATTAGTATGCGCTTCTTGCAGCCGTTCGTTGATACCCTGCAAAACCACATCAGCCTTTGCCCCCGAAAAGTCTCCGTGATGCATCGGGCTATGCCAGCACTCACGGAAGAAGAACAAATGGTCGGAATCATATTTCTTCCCGGCATTTATTTCCCGCAAAGCGGCAGATATGGAGAGCGGATTATAAAGAACCCCGTATGGGTTGACATCGCAGCAAAACTTTGCGTCAGTCAGTTTAATGCCCATATTGGTAGCAAAACAGGAGCCAAGAAGCATCAAACGGTCTGCATGCGTCAGTCGTGGCATGTTAGTGGGCAATTCAACAGGTGTATAGAAATTCATAGTTACTCAGAATTATAACTATGCAAAAATAGAACTTATTCTTTATAGCTATACAGAAAAAGCCATGTTTTATTAATCCGAAGTTTATGCATTCTGCCTCCACACCTCCATCTTATTCCTGCACCCACGTATTCATCGGCATTACAGGTGATGTGGAAGCAAATTTAAAGTGTGGAGGCAAAATTTGCTTCCACATCAATTTACAGCATCAATCATTCTTTTGTGGCAATGAAATTGCCATAGTTTAATTCATTCCAAGTTGCTTCTTCATATGATAAGGCTTTGTGCAGAATAAATATATCTCACGTGCATTGTACATAAAAGACCAGTATTTCATATGGAACTAATATTAGTAAGCCTTTCTGTTGACAAATGAAAGCCTTTCCGTTGACAATAGTCAACGAAAAAGACAACTCTAGTTAGCCCTTCACAAACTCTTGTACAAAACAAAACAACAATGGGGACATCAACAAAGAAATACAGATGCTTATTATAAGCAAAGCCCGTGTTTATCGACGTTTTGCACTTTGACCAAAGTATATAGAAAGTTGTTTCGAAAAAAACAAATTAGCATGCAATAATTAGAAACAGTTTGGTCATAAAAGAATAATTAGAAAGCAAAGTGAACCTATTGATTATTATTATTTTAAATTATATCATCATATCCTTTGTCCAAAACATTATTATATGTACTTTTGTTGTATATAAAGTATGCATATTGGTATATACTTATCATATAATACAATAATCCTACTTAAAGTCATAGAGCTATGAATAGTAAAAAAACGAGATTTTATCGTATTTTTCCAGCCTTATTTTTGGGAGGAATCCTTGTTTTCTCCGGATGTGAAAAATCAAATGACCTTTACAACCCTGACCATCTTCAGGAAGAAGCTAAAAAAGCTTTTCCTGTGAAAGACATTGATCCTAACCAAACTTGGGAAACAAGTGCTATATGTAATGCTTCTGTTACCGTCAACGAAAAGAGCGGCGGAACTTATACAATTAAAGTATATACGGAAAATCCTTATAATACCAACGGAAACGCTTATCTACTTGCAAAAACAAGTGTGGCTGACGGTCAGACGGCTAATTTCAAGTTTGATATTCCTACAACGTTACAGTATGTATATGTGATGAAGGTAAACGAGGAGGGGTATAGTTCGGCAAAAACTGTTCTTGTGGCAGACAAAAAGATAGACGCGTCTTTTGGCGGGACAAATACTGTTGCTATGGCAGCAAAAACGAGAGCAGTGTCTTCTATTGTCAATTTTACAGCGCCCGATATCAATGACATTAGTTTATTTCCCACAAAAGAAAGTACTTCTGCTTACCCGAAATATCCTACGAATAATATTTGGACAAATGTGAAAGGTAATTACATTGTTACTTCTGATTACAGTGCCATTGATTATCAAGGAAATGGAGGAGGAGTTTATATCAAAGGAGATGTGACACTTAATTCCTTATATCTTGGAGGTAACTGTAAGCTGTTTATACTACCCCAAAGTTCATTGACATTAACAAGTAGTGGATATTCATTGGGACAAGGCGGATCAATGATTAGTATTGGCACCGGTGCTACATTAATTGTAGGAAAAGGGGTATTGCAAGCATCCAATGCCACTATTTACAATTTAGGTACCATAAAAGCAAATGCAATAGAAGCAGCAGGTTCAGGTTATATATATAACAATGGAACACTCACTGTTACAAACAAAGTAAACGTAGCTAACTGGAAGTCTCTCCTTGTAAATGAAGGAATTATGACTGCTGCGGCATTTGAGACTCAAGGTTCTAGTACCTTCTACAACAGCGGAGAATCTACAATTTCAGGTAAAACGTTTTTAAGTAGCAACGACCAAAAATGGGAAAATCAGGGATATTTTAAGACGAACAGCATGGAAATTCAAGCTACAAGTTCGCAGCTACTGAATGCCTGTAAATTATATGTTGAAGGAGAATTTAAAATCGACACTTCCAATGATACAAACAATTCCTTCAATTTAGATGGAGGGGCTTATGTAGAATGCGGAAGCTTATTTATGGATAATGCAACTGTAAAAATGGGCGGAAACTCTTCTTTTAATATTTTAGGTACCGCCACATACAATTATAATTTGGGTGGTTTCTATGGCGTAGCTAAAGAATTCGCTTTAGTAAAAATAAACAAAGCTGTACAAAACAGTAAAGGAAAAGGAAATTCTATCGGCTATCATGGAAAGTTGTATGTTGCTTGTGATGATCATTTTAAAAATGGATTATCCGGCAGTGTACCCTATATAATCATGGATGGCGATGCACAGATGACCGGAACAGACAACGCTAATATCAAAATCCCGGCTTCCACTTGTAACCCCGGCTATAACTCAACCCCCGACGGAGGCGGTGAAAAGGATAAAGTCATAGAGTACGCATACGCCTTTGAGGATATGATGGTAAAGGCAGGCGACTATGACTTCAATGACGTAGTGCTTTTTGTCACTACACCTTATAAGAAAGATGGCAAGCTGGTAATAGATGCAACTCTAAAAGCAGCGGGAGCAACCAAAAAGCTGAAAGTATTATTCAAGAACGGGACAACAACGACCACTTTATTTGAAAATGCACACACTGCATTGGGTGTCTCGGAAGGAACCATTGTCAATACAGGAGCAACAACAGGTACACCCAGCACAGTAACTATCGAAGTAGGAGAGAATTTCAACCTAACAAACAATGGAGACTTCTATATCTCTGACGGACAAAGAGAAATTCATATTCCAAACTTCACCACCGGATTTAAAGCCGGAGATGCCCCTTATGCCCTTCGCATTGCACAAGCAAACTGGAAATGGCCGAAAGAGCAAATACAGATCACAGAAGCTTATCCCGATTTTGCCAATTGGGCAAACGATGCTACACAAGCACCGGACTGGTATAACAACTTCAACAGTGGCAAAGTAATGGGAATAGAATAATAAACATCCCGCATAATCTATGAAGTCAGGCTGCAAATATGAGCGTTTTGCAGCCTGACTTTTTGATATCCATATACCTTCAAAATGTACCTTAACAACACTTCTATATTTTTTCTTGATAAAAACATCCTACCATCCGTTTTCTTTTGCTATTTTTGCATTTTGTAATCTTCAGAACTAAGATGAAAACAGAACCAACATATAACTTGCTAAATTCAATATCTACTCCCGAAGACCTGCGCCGGCTTAGCGTAGATCAACTTCCTGAGGTTTGTAATGAATTGCGGCAAGACATTATTAAAGAAGTTTCGTGCAATCCCGGGCATTTTGCAGCCAGCTTAGGCACAGTAGAATTGACCGTTGCCTTGCATTACGTCTTCAACACCCCTTACGACCGCATTGTATGGGATGTGGGGCATCAAGCATACGGACATAAAATCTTGACCGGACGCCGTGAGAACTTCTCTACCAACCGAAAGTTCAAAGGTATTTGCCCCTTCCCCACTCCCAAAGAAAGTGAATATGACACTTTTACTTGCGGACATGCCTCAAACTCCATTTCCGCTGCTCTTGGTATGGCAGTGGCCGCATCCAAAAAAGGCGAAGTCAACCGTCATGTAGTAGCCATCATCGGCGATGGAAGCATGAGTGGCGGACTGGCTTTCGAGGGTCTGAACAACGCTTCTTCTACCAACAACAACCTCCTTATCATTCTCAATGACAATGATATGGCAATCGACCGTAGTGTAGGAGGCATGAAGCAATACCTTTTCAACCTGACTACCAGCAACCGTTATAACCAACTCCGGTTTAACGTCTCCAGAGTATTATTCAAAATGGGTATATTGAATGAAGACCGCCGCAAAGCCCTTATCCGCTTTGCCAACAGTCTGAAGTCTATGGCTGCCCAGCAACAGAATATCTTTGAAGGAATGAATATCCGCTACTTTGGTCCCGTTGACGGTCACGATGTAAAGAACATTGCACGCATTCTCCGGGATATCAAAGATATGCAAGGGCCTAAGATACTACACTTGCACACCGTGAAAGGCAAAGGATTCGAACCTGCCGAAAAAGATCCGGGAATCTGGCATGCCCCCGGCAAGTTTGATCCGGAAACGGGCGAACGATTTACAGCCGACACCAGTGCCTTGCCACCTCTTTATCAAGATGTATTCGGCGACACGTTGGTAGAACTTGCCAAACAGAATCCTAGAATAGTCGGCGTAACTCCTGCCATGCCTACCGGATGTTCCATGAACAAGCTGATGGAAACCATGCCCGGCCGGGCATTTGATGTAGGCATTGCCGAAGCTCACGCGGCAACCTTCTCCGGCGGTATGGCCAAAGAAGGTTTACAGCCTTTCTGTAACATCTATTCTTCGTTTATGCAACGGGCATACGACAGCGTAATACACGATATTGCCATCCTCCGACTGCCCGTAGTACTCTGCCTCGACCGTTCGGGACTGGTAGGCGAAGACGGTCCGACCCACCATGGCGTCTTCGACTTGGCTTATTTCCGTCCTATCCCCAATGTAACGATTTCCTCACCTATGGATGAACACGAATTGCGTCGGCTGATGTATACCGCACAATTACCGGATAAAGGACCATTCGTTATCCGTTATCCGCGTGGACGAGGTGTGTTGTTGGATTGGGAATGTCCGTTAGAAGAAATACCCGTAGGCAAAGGTCGCAAATTGAAAGACGGCAAGGATCTTGCAGTCATCTCCATCGGACCGATAGGCAATATTGCCGCAAACGCCATCAAACGTGCCGAGAAAGACAAAAATTTATCCATTGCTCATTATGACTTGCGCTTCCTTAAACCATTGGATGAGGAACTTTTGCATGAAGTAGCTCGTAATTTCCAGCATATCATTACCATCGAAGATGGTGTACGGAAAGGCGGCATGGGCAGTGCCGTACTGGAATTTATGGCAGATAATGACTATACCCCGCATGTACAACGCATTGGAGTACCCGACTCTTTCATTGAACATGGCAGCATCAAAGAGTTGTATCACCTTTGCGGAATGGATGAAGAAGGAATCTATAAAATATTAATTAAGAATGAAGAATGAAGAATGAAGAATTGGCTGCACTATGATGCCGCATGGCAATTCTTCATTCTTCATTCCTCATTCTTCATTCTCAACAAGTTGTGAAGATAATCATTGCAGGTGCCGGCGCAGTAGGCACACACTTGGCAAAACTGTTGTCCCGCGAAAAACAGGACATCATTTTAATGGATGACAACGAAGAAAGACTGAGTACTTTGAACTCAAACTTCGATTTGATGACAGTCGCCGCCTCCCCTACTTCCATCAAAGGATTAAAAGAAGTAGGAGCAGGTGAAGCCGATTTGTTCTTTGCAGTCACCCCCGACGAAAGCCGTAACATGACCGCATGTATGTTAGCCAATAATCTTGGAGCAGAAAAAACAGTTGCCCGCATTGACAATTACGAGTATCTGCTACCCAAGAACAAAGAGTTTTTCCAGAAGCTGGGTGTAGATTCACTGATTTACCCCGAGATGCTTGCAGCCAAAGAGATAGTATCTTCGATCCGCATGAGCTGGGTGCGCCAGTGGTGGGAGTTTTGCGGAGGTGCCTTGATATTGCTGGGTACCAAGATGCGCGAAAAAGCAGAAATTTTGAACATCCCTCTCCATAAACTGGGAGGTCCCGAATTGCCCTATCACATAGTAGCCATCAAGCGTAACAACGAGACATTGATTCCGAGAGGTGACGATACCATCAAATTGCATGATATTGTTTACTTTACCACCACCCGGAAATATGTGCCCTACATCCGCAAGATAGCAGGCAAAGAAGACTATGCTGACGTGCGAAACGTAATGATTATGGGAGGTAGCCGCATAGCTGTGCGCACAGCACAATATGTTCCCGACTATATGCAGGTGAAAATTATAGACAGCGACCTGAATCGCTGCAACCGTCTGACCGAAATTCTGGACGACAAGGTTATGATTATTAATGGCGACGGACGCGACATGGATCTGCTTATAGAAGAAGGGCTGAAAAATACGGAAGCCTTCGTTGCCCTGACCGATAGTTCGGAAACCAACATCCTTGCTTGTCTTGCCGCCAAACGCATGGGGGTAAGCAAAACCGTAGCCGAAGTCGAGAACATCGACTATATAGGCATGGCGGAAAGTCTTGATATCGGCACCGTCATCAACAAGAAGATGATCGCCGCCAGCCACATCTACCAAATGATGCTGGATGCAGATGTAAGCAACGTGAAATGCCTGACATTCGCCAATGCTGACGTAGCGGAGTTTACGGTGAAAGCCGACTCGAAAATAACCAAGCATCCGGTGAAAGACCTGGGACTTCCCAAAGGTACTACCATCGGAGGTTTGATCCGCCAAGGGGAAGGTGTAGTGGTTACAGGTAACACCCTTATACAACCCGGCGATCACGTCGTGGTATTCTGCCTGAGTATGATGATTAAGAAAATTGAGAAATACTTTAACTAAATGAAGAATGAAAAATGAAGAATGAAGAATTACTATGCAGTGTAAATGCGCAGCTCATTCTTCATTCTTTATTCTTCATTCTTCATTCTTAATTTAATAAGCGTGATTAATTTTAAAACGATTATACGGATTATAGGCATTTTATTGCTGCTGGAAACAATCATGTTTTTGGGGTGCTCCGTTGTATCTCTATACTATGGAGGGGAGGATTCGTTCGCTTTTTGGAAAGCAGGGGCAATCACAGCAGGAATAGGTTTGTTGTTGGCAATCCTTGGCAAAGGAGGTAACCGCCAACTGACCCGCCGCGACGGTTATGTATTGGTCAGCACTGCCTGGGTATCTTTTTCGCTCTTCGGCATGCTTCCGTTCTACATCGGAGGATACATCCCTAATGTTACAGACGCCTTTTTCGAAACGATGTCCGGTTTCACCAGTACAGGTGCCACCATCCTGAACAATATAGACGCGCTCCCCAACGGCATACTCTTTTGGCGCAGTATGACCCAATGGATTGGCGGTTTGGGTATTATCATGTTCACCATCGCTATTCTTCCCATATTCGGTGTAAGCGGCTTACAGGTTTTCGCAGCGGAAGCCAGTGGACCCACTCACGACAAAGTACATCCCCGTATCGGTATAACTGCCAGGTGGATTTGGAGTATTTATACCGGCATTACCGCTCTTCTCGTGCTACTATTAATGATGGGAGGGATGAGTTGGTTCGATAGTGTTTGCCACGCATTTGCCACCACCGGCACAGGAGGATTCTCCACGAAGCAGGCAAGTGTAGCCTATTACAACTCACCTTATATAGAGTATGTCATCTCTATCTTCATGTTCATTTCCGGCATAAACTTCACGCTATTGTTACTGTTCGTTAACCGGAAATTTAAAAAAATTATCAGTAACGCAGAGCTGAAATTCTATTTCGGGTCAGTGGTATTCTTTACAACCCTCATTGCCGTAGGTCTCTATTATACCAGCCCGATGGGAGCGGAAGAGTCTTTCAGGAAATCTTTGTTCCAAGTGATATCTCTGCACACTTCCACCGGATTTGCAACAGACGACTACATGACTTGGAAACCTGTGCTATGGGGGCTACTGACCATCATTATGGTGATGGGAGCCTGCGCAGGCAGCACTACGGGAGGACTGAAGTGTATACGTATGGTAATCCTCACCAAAGTTTCAAGAAATGAGTTCAAGCATATCATACACCCCAATGCGGTATTGCCCGTACGCATCAATAAACAGGTTATTCCACCTACTATTGTTTCGACAGTACTGGCATTCTGTTTTCTCTATATCATTATTATAATAGTCAGTGTCTTCCTGATGTCTGCCATGGGAATCGGTTATTCGGAATCCATCGGATGCGTCATTTCGAGCATCGGCAATATGGGGCCTGGTCTGGGTATTTGCGGTCCCGCATATTCGTGGAGCGAATTACCTGATTTAGCCAAATGGCTTTTAGCATTCCTGATGCTATTAGGACGATTGGAGCTCTTCACCGTTTTGCTTTTATTCACACCCAAATTCTGGCAACGGAATTGATTTAGGATAAAAAGTGTAAAAATAATCATATTTTGTTATGCAGAGATAGCAATTAGAAAGAGAGTTATTATATCTTTGCACCCTTGAAAGAGAGAATTGTGCAATGAAGCAGTGCATTAAATATAGTATAATCGTCCTATTAGCAGTTCTACTACACAACAATGTAATAGCTGCCGATTTTCTATGCGCTCCTGTCAGCAACCAAAACGAGAAATGTATTTTATCACAAGCACCGACTTCTCAACAAGCCATTCAAAATTTCTATTTCCACTTCTCCGCTTTCTCCCTTTGCATGGAACATGTGGACAGCGTTCAGGTACCCGGCAATAAGATTGTCTTATTACGCTCCAACGTGTATAAGATGCAGCAACATGCCAACGCACCCGAATGCGACCGCTTGCTATATCTCTCCTCCCACCCTGTACCCGATGCAAATTACTATATAATTGGGCTAAGAAAGATTATCATTTAATAAGTGTGAAGCTCACATAGAGCTTGATACTTGGCTTCATCGGGCAACGATTCAGAGGTATCGTGTCCCCGGTGCAACATTTCTATATAATATATATCTAAAATCTTATCAGGTTTATGAACTTTACTTTGTTAGTGGTCGTCCTATTGACGGCAATTGCTTTCGTGGGTATAGTCATTGCACTTTCAAATGCGATTGCTCCCCGTTCGTACAATCCACAAAAGATGGAGCCGTACGAGTGTGGTATCCCTACACGCGGCAAATCTTGGATGCAGTTCCGGGTGGGTTACTATCTGTTTGCCATCTTGTTCCTGATGTTCGATGTGGAGACTGTATTCCTTTTTCCATGGGCAGTCATGGCACGTGAACTGGGAGTGGCCGGACTGTTCAGCATTTTATTTTTCCTGATTATATTAGTTCTGGGCCTTGCATACGCCTGGAGGAAAGGAGCTTTGGAATGGAAGTAACGAAGAAACCCAAAATAAAATCAATCCCTTATGAGGAGTTTACTGACAACGAAACGTTGGAAAGACTGGTTCAGGAACTCAATGCCGGAGGTGCCAATGTGGCTATCGGCATACTGGACGATCTCATCAACTGGGGACGCAGTAATTCATTGTGGCCTCTTACGTTTGCAACCAGTTGTTGCGGTATCGAATTTATGGCCCTCGGCGCTGCCCGTTATGACATGGCACGCTTTGGGTTCGAAGTAGCACGTGCCAGTCCGCGCCAGGCCGATATGATTATGGTGTGCGGAACGATTACGAACAAGATGGCTCCGGTACTGAAACGCCTGTACGACCAGATGGCCGATCCGAAGTATGTGATTGCCGTGGGGGGCTGCGCCGTCAGCGGTGGCCCGTTCAAGAAGTCATATCATGTAGTGAATGGGGTGGATAAGATTCTTCCGGTAGATGTATACATTCCCGGTTGTCCGCCACGCCCGGAGGCCTTCTACTATGGGCTGATGCAGTTGCAACGCAAAGTGAAAATAGAGAAATATTTCGGAGGAGTGAACAGACAAGAAGAGAAAAGGAGTTATGAGTTATAAGTTATTAGTTATTTGCTAATATACTTGCGTAGCATCGTTACACATTTCAATAACAAAAAAACAACTTATAACTAATAACTTATAACTAATTCAAAATATGGAAATAAGATATATAGCCCCTGCAGACCTGCATGAAGAAATGCTCCGCCTGCGCCGCGAAGAGCAGATGGACTTCCTTGAATGTCTCAGCGGCATGGACTGGGGAGAACCGGATGTAGAGAAAGACACCCCGGAAACCCTAAGAGGACTTGGTGTAGTCTATCTGCTGGAATCTACCGCTACCGGTGAACGTGTATCGGTATGCACATCCACACTGAACCGGGAACGTCCCGAACTTCCGTCGGTGAGCGATATATGGAAAGCTGCCGACTTTAACGAACGCGAAGTGTACGACTTCTACGGAATTGTCTTCATAGGTCATCCGGATATGCGCCGCCTCTATCTGCGTAATGACTGGGTAGGCCATCCGATGCGCAAGGACAACGATCCCGAAAAGGATAATCCGTTGCGCATGGACAACGAAGAGACTGTTGATACAACCAATGTACTTGAATTGAATCCGGACGGAACGGTGAAGAATCGGGAAGACCTGCTGTTCGGTGACGAGGAATATGTAGTAAATATCGGTCCACAGCATCCTGCCACGCACGGCGTTATGCGTTTTCGTGTATCGCTGGAAGGGGAAATCATCGAAAAGATAGATGCTAACTGCGGTTATATCCACCGGGGTATCGAGAAGATGTGCGAAAGCCTGACTTATCCGCAAACCTTGGCGCTGACCGACCGTTTGGATTATCTGGGCGCACACCAGAATCGCCATGCCTTGTGTATGTGTATTGAAAAGGCAATGGGTGTGGAAGTCAGCGAAAGGGTGCAATACATCCGTACCATTATGGACGAGTTGCAACGTATTGACTCGCACTTGCTGTTCTACTCTTGTCTCGCCATGGACTTGGGCGCACTGACCGCTTTCTTCTACGGTTTCCGTGAACGTGAAAAGATACTCGATATCTTTGAAGGTACTTGCGGCGGACGCCTCATCATGAACTACAACACCATCGGCGGCGTACAAGCCGACCTTGCGCCGGATTTCCAAAAGAAAGTAAAAGAATTTATCCCCTACTTGCGGGGTATCTTGCACGAGTACCACGATGTATTCACCGGAAATATCATCGCACAGCAACGTTTGAAGGGTGTAGGTGTACTCTCCCGTGAAGATGCCATTGCTTTCGGAGCTACCGGCGGTACAGGACGTGCCAGCGGTTGGGCATGCGACGTGCGCAAACGTATGCCATACAGTGTATATAATAAGGTGGACTTTAAAGAAATCGTCCGCACCGAAGGCGATTCGTGGGCACGTTATCTGGTACGTATGGACGAGATTTTGGAGAGCTTGAAGATCATCGAGCAACTGATAGACAACATCCCCGAAGGTGCTTATCAGGAAAAGATGAAACCCATCATCCGTGTACCCGAAGGCAGCTATTATGCAGCCGTCGAGGGTAGTCGCGGCGAATTTGGTGTCTTCCTCGAAAGCCACGGCGACAAGACTCCTTACCGCCTGCACTTCCGCTCTACAGGGTTACCCTTGGTCTCCGTAGTCGATACCATCTCCCGCGGAGCAAAGATTGCCGACCTTATCGCCATTGGCGGAACATTGGATTATGTAGTACCTGATATAGATAGATAAAAGAGTGATAAAGTGACAAAGTGGTAGTGTGATAAAGTGAAGTAACCTCCCCCTACCACCCTATCACTTTACAACCTTATAACATTATACAATATGTTTGACTTTAGTATAGTAACGAATTGGATTCACCAGACGCTGACCTCCCTGATGCCGGAGGGTCTGGCGGTATTCCTTGAATGTGTGGTGATTGGCGTGTGCATTATACTGATGTATGCGGTGCTCGCTATTATCTTGATTTACATGGAGCGTAAGATATGCGCATTCTTCCAATGCCGCCTCGGGCCGATGCGTGTGGGGAAATGGGGAGTGCTTCAGGTAATCTGCGACGTTCTCAAGATGTTGACCAAAGAAATCATTGATTTGAAGTTCTCCGACCGGTTCCTCTATTACCTGGCACCGTTCATGGTTATTATCGCTTCGTTCCTCACTTTCTGTTGCTTGCCCATCAGCAAGGGACTGGAAGTTTTAGACTTCAATGTAGGTGTCTTCTTCCTACTGGCTGCATCGAGCATCGGTGTGGTAGGTATTCTGCTGGCAGGTTGGAGTTCGAACAATAAGTTTTCACTGATTGGAGCCATGCGAAGCGGTGCGCAGATCATCTCCTACGAGTTGTCCTGCGGACTGAGTATATTGACGATGGTGGTATTGATGGGAACCATGCAGTTCTCCGAAATTGTAGAAGGGCAGGCTGACGGCTGGTTCATCTTCAAGGGACATATTCCCGCATTGATAGCCTTCATCATCTACCTGATTGCCGGAAATGCGGAAACGAACCGCGGCCCTTTCGACTTGCCGGAAGCTGAGAGTGAATTGACCGCCGGCTATCATACCGAATATTCGGGTATGGGTTTCGGTTTCTTCTACCTGGCCGAGTATCTGAATTTGTTTATCGTAGCCGGAGTAGCCGCTACCATCTTCCTTGGAGGCTGGATGCCGTTGCACATAGCCGGACTGGATGGTTTCAATGCGGCAATGGATTATATCCCCGGTTTCATCTGGTTCTTTGGCAAGGCATTCTTCGTTGTCTTCCTGCTGATGTGGATTAAGTGGACATTCCCCCGTCTGCGTATCGACCAGATTCTAGCGTTGGAGTGGAAGTACTTAGTGCCCATTTCTATGGTAAACTTGATTTTGATGGTATTAATCGTAGTCTTCGGACTACATTTCTAGACAGAACAATGAAAGAAAAAGAAAATAACTCTTATATCGGCGGACTGATACATGGCATCACTTCGCTGCTAACAGGCATGAAGACCACCATGACTGTATTCTGCCGAAAGAAAACCACCGAACAATATCCGGAAAACCGTGCGACCCTGCAATTATCCGACCGCTTCCGTGGTACGTTGACCATGCCTCATAACGACCGGAACGAGCATCATTGTATTGCTTGCGGACTCTGCCAGATAGCCTGTCCCAATGATACCATCACCATAACCAGCGAGATGGTGGAGACAGAAGACGGCAAGAAGAAGAAAATCCTCGCAAAATATGAATACGACCTCGGTTCGTGCATCTTCTGCCAGTTGTGTGTAAACGCTTGCCCTCACAATGCCATCACCTTTAGTCAGGACTTCGAACATGCCGTGTTCGACCGTTCAAAGCTAGTGAAGACGCTGAACCATCCGGGTAGCCGGAAAGCGAGTGATTAGTTATTAGTTATAAGTTATTTGCTTATAACAGCATGACACAAGCAAATAACTTACAACTAATAACTTATAACTATCCATTCATCATTAATCACTAAAATTATCATGGAAATAAATCTTGAAACAGTAGTCTTCTACTTCCTTGCGGCTTTTATTACCGTATTTTCCATTCTGACGGTAACTACCACCCGTATGGTACGTTCGGCTACTTATCTGCTGTTCGTACTCTTCGGAACAGCCGGCATCTACTTCTTGCTGGGATATACCTTCCTGGGTTCGGTACAGATTATGGTCTATGCCGGCGGTATTGTGGTGCTCTATGTCTTCTCCATCCTGCTGACCAGTGGTGAAGGCGACGTAGTAGAAAAGCTGAAACGCAGCCGCTTCCTTGCCGGAGCGGGAGCTACCGTAGGCGGAGCAATCATTGTAGTATTTATCACCTTAAAGCATAAATTCATCGCTACCACAGACGTAGAGCCGATAGAGGTCAATATCAAGACCATCGGCTACCACATGCTGAGCGGTGACAAATATGGCTACCTGCTGCCTTTCGAAGCGATCAGCATCTTGTTGCTGGCCTGTATCGTAGGAGGCTTGCTCATCGCCCGCAAGCGATAATCATTAATCATTAAACATTAAACATTGCTCATGATCCACATGGAATATTATCTGATAGTTTCGGCTATCATGTTTTTCGCCGGTATCTACGGTTTCTTTACCCGACGCAATACTTTGGCGATATTGATTTCAATCGAGTTGATACTGAATGCTACGGACATCAACTTCGCTGTGTTCAACCGTTTTCTGTTCCCCGGAGGACTGGAAGGATATTTCTTCTCGCTGTTCTCCATCGCCATATCGGCGGCAGAAACGGCAGTTGCTATTGCCATTATGATTAACATTTACCGCAACATACGCAGCATTCAGGTGAACAAACTGGATGAGATGAAGTGGTAGGGGGAGTAGCGCCCACACAAAAGTCGACAAGCAATATTTTTCTTGAGTAATAAACTGAAAATAAGTATATAATGGAATATACAATTCTAATCCTTCTTCTTCCTTTTCTCTCCTTCCTGACCTTAGGATTGGGAGGAAAATGGATGTCGCACCGCGCGGCCGGTCTTATCGGCACTGTGGTGTTAGGTGTGGTAGCAGTACTTTCTTATGCTACGGCATGGCAGTACTTCAGTGCCCCCCGCCTGGCCGATGGTACGTATGCCACACTGATGCCTTATAATTTCTCGTGGCTGCCTTTTACTCCGCAGCTTTCGATAGATATGGGCATTCTGCTCGACCCGATTTCAGTAATGATGCTGATCGTTATCAGCACCGTTTCATTTATGGTACATCTTTATTCTTTCGGCTACATGAAAGGAGAACAGGGATTCCAGCGCTATTACGCTTTCCTCTCGCTGTTCACGATGTCTATGTTGGGACTGGTAGTAGCTACGAATATCTTCCAAATGTATCTGTTTTGGGAGTTGGTGGGTGTATCTTCTTATCTGCTGATTGGTTTCTATTATACCAAACCGTCCGCCGTGGCGGCTTCAAAGAAAGCATTTATCGTCACTCGCTTCGCCGATTTAGGCTTCCTGATAGGTATCCTGATTTATGGCTACTACGCAGGAACTTATACTTTCCAGCCCAGTGAAATGGCTTTGATGAAAGGCGGTGCAGCCATGTTACCGCTGGCTTTGGGGCTAATGTTCATCGGTGGTGCCGGAAAGAGTGCCATGTTCCCGTTGCACATTTGGCTGCCGGATGCTATGGAAGGTCCTACGCCCGTCAGCGCATTGATTCATGCAGCCACGATGGTGGTGGCAGGGGTTTATCTGGTGGCACGTATGTTCCCGCTGTTTATAGAATATGCGCCGAGCACCTTGCACATTGTGGCATACGTAGGTGCATTTACCGCATTCTATGCTGCCAGCGTAGCTTGCGTACAGAGCGATATCAAACGTGTACTAGCCTTTTCTACCATCTCGCAGATCGGCTTTATGATGGTAGCGCTGGGTGTTTGCACCTCTACCGACCCGCATCATGGCGGATTGGGATATATGGCAGGTATGTACCATCTGTTTACCCACGCCATGTTCAAGGCATTGCTCTTCCTAGGTGCGGGCAGCATTATCCATGCGGTACACAGCAACGAGATGTCAGCCATGGGCGGACTTCGCAAATATATGCCTATTACGCACATTACTTTCCTTATTGCATGTCTTGCCATCGCAGGTATCCCTCCCTTCTCAGGGTTCTTCTCTAAGGATGAGATATTGACAGCCTGCTTCCAGTTCAGCCCGGTAATAGGATGGATAATGACAGTAATTGCAGGTATGACCGCATTCTACATGTTCCGCCTCTATTACGGCATATTTTGGAGCACTGAGAATAAAGAGCTCCACGCGCATCACACACCGCACGAAAGTCCGCTGACTATGACTATTCCCTTGATGTTCCTAGCAGCAATTACAGTTGTGGGCGGTTGGCAGTTCGTACTTCCGTTCGGACATTTCATCAGTTCTAACGGCGAAGCTTACAACATCCACCTCGACTGGACAGTAGCCGGTACAAGCATTGCTGTGGCCGTAGCATCCATCGCACTAGCCACTTATATGTACAAAGGTGAAAAGCAACCTCTCGCTAACGCCCTTGCCCGCCGTTTCAACGGTTTGTGGACAGCAGCCTATCACCGCTTCTACATCGACGACGTTTACCAATTCATCACCCACCGCCTCATTTTCGGCTGCATCTGCCGCCCTATTGCCTGGTGGGACCGTCACGTTGTAGATGGCTTCTTCAACTTCCTCGCCTGGAGTGCCAACACCACCAGCGACGAAATACGTGGCCTGCAAAGCGGACGCATCCAGCAATATACCTTCGTATTCCTGCTAGGTACGCTCGCCCTAATCCTGTTATTATTACTATAACAGCAAATAACTTATAACTAATAACTTATAACTACCATAAGATGAACTTCTTATCCTTATTCGTACTCATCCCCCTGCTCATGCTGCTCGGCCTTTGGCTCAGCCGCAACCTAGCTCAAATACGCGCGGTGATGGTGACCGGTGCATCGGCTCTGCTGATACTCTCTGTTGCCCTGACCGTGATGTACCTCAATGCCCGCCATGCAGGCGCAACGGATGAAATGCTGTATCGTGCCAGTGTCGTTTGGTATCCGGCTCTGCATATTCACTATTCCGTAGGAGTAGACGGCATCTCGGTTGCCATGCTGCTGCTATCGGCCGTTATCGTATTCACAGGAACATTCGCTTCGTGGCGGCTGCAACCTCTCACTAAAGAATATTTCCTTTGGTTCACACTGCTCTCGATGGGTGTATTCGGTTTCTTTATCTCTACGGACTTGTTCACCATGTTCATGTTCTACGAGATAGCCCTTATCCCGATGTACCTGCTTATCGGTGTGTGGGGTTCGGGACGCAAAGAATACTCTGCCATGAAGCTGACTTTGATGCTCATGGGTGGTTCGGCCTTCCTGCTGATCGGCATTTTGGGCATCTACTTCGGTAGTGGCGCAACTTCGATGAACCTATTGGAGATAGCCCAACTGCACAACATTCCTATCGAGCAACAACGTATCTGGTTCCCGTTGACCTTCCTCGGTTTCGGTGTACTGGGTGCCCTGTTCCCGTTCCACACCTGGAGCCCCGACGGTCATGCTTCGGCACCCACTGCCGTATCTATGCTTCATGCCGGTGTTCTGATGAAACTGGGAGGTTACGGATGTTTCCGTATCGCCATGTATCTGATGCCCGAAGCTGCACAAGAACTGGGTTGGATATTCCTGATCCTGACGGGTATCTCCGTTGTCTACGGTGCCTTCTCGGCCTGCGTGCAGACGGACTTGAAGTATATCAATGCCTATTCGTCCGTTTCCCACTGTGGCTTGGTACTTTTCGCCATCCTGATGATGAACCAGACTGCTTGTACGGGTGCCGTGCTGCAAATGCTCTCTCACGGCTTGATGACTGCTTTGTTCTTTGCCCTGATCGGTATGATATACGGACGCACCCACACCCGTGACGTGCGCGAACTTTCGGGTCTGATGAAGATTATGCCCTTCCTCGCTGTCTGCTATGTGATTGCCGGTCTTGCCAACCTCGGACTTCCGGGTCTTAGCGGTTTCGTGGCCGAAATGACCATCTTTACCGGTTCATTCCAACACCCCGACACCTTCCATCGCACATGGACCATCATTGCCTGTACCTCCATTGTCATTACCGCTGTCTATATTCTCAGGCTCGTAGGTAAGATACTCTACGGTACGTGCACCAACAAGCATCACCTCTCACTGACCGATGCCACTTGGGATGAGCGTACCGCCGTTATCATTCTCATCGCCTGCGTTGCCGCACTAGGCATGGCACCGTGGTGGATCAGCGGTATGATCGGAGATAGTGTGCTGCCACTAGTCAATGTGTTTCAATAGCAACATCTGACAACAAATAACTAATAACTTATCACTCATAACTAATGATATGGATTATTCCCAATTTTTCATACTAAAAGAAGAGTTGTCGCTGATAGCAGTCATCGTCATCCTCTTTGTAGCCGACCTCTTCATGAGTCCCGACGCACACAAGAATAGCGGCAAGCCGGTGCTGAACACGATGCTGCCCGTTATTCTGCTTGCCATACATACACTTATCACGATAGTGCCCGGCCCCGAAGCCGAGGCGTTCGGTGGTATGTATCACAATGCGCCGATTCAAAGCATCGTGAAGTCTATCCTTAGTATAGGTACGCTTATCGTCTTCCTGATGGCACACGAATGGATGCGCCGTCCGGACACAGCTATCAAACAAGGCGAGTTTTATATACTGACACTCTCTACCCTGCTGGGTATGTACTTCATGATATCAGCCGGGCATTTCCTGATGTTCTTCATCGGACTGGAAACGGCAAGTATCCCGATGGCGGCACTGGTAGCTTTCGATAAATACCGCCACCACTCTGCCGAGGCAGGGGCCAAGTACATTCTTACGGCACTCTTCTCCAGCGGATTGTTACTGTATGGCATTTCCCTGCTCTACGGTTCTATCGGCACCCTCTACTTCAACGATATGCCGGCACATCTCGACGGCAATCCTTTGCAGATCATGGCATTTGTGTTCTTCTTCTCGGGCATGGGATTCAAGATTTCATTGGTCCCCTTCCACCTTTGGACGGCAGATGTTTACGAAGGTGCACCGAGCACGGTTACCGCCTATCTGAGTGTTATCTCCAAAGGTTCGGCCGCTTTCGTGCTGATGACGATACTTTACAAGGTATTCGCACCGATGGTAATCCAGTGGCAGGAAGTGCTTTATTGGGTAACGATCGCTTCTATCACACTTGCCAACCTGTTTGCGCTACGTCAGGAGAACCTGAAGCGATTGATGGCTTTTTCCAGTATCTCGCAAGCGGGTTACATCATGCTGGGAGTAATCAGCGGAACGGCTCAGGGTATGTCTTCGCTGGTATATTACGTATTGATTTATTTGTTTGCCAACTTGGCTGTGTTTACCGTTATCACCATCGTAGCATTGCGTGCGCATAAATATACCTTAGAAGACTACAACGGACTGTACGGTACCAATCCCAAATTGGCATTCCTCATGACATTGGCCTTGTTCTCGCTGGCAGGTATTCCGCCGTTCGCGGGCTTCTTCTCGAAGTTCTTCATCTTTGCAGCAGCTTTCCAAAGCGGATTCCATCTGCTGGTATTCATTGCTTTGGTCAACACGGTATTGTCCCTGTACTACTACCTGAAGATTGTAAAAGCCATGTACATCAACAAGAGCGACGAGCCGATTGCCGCTTTCCGCAGTGATAATTATACTCGTGCCAGTCTTGTCATCTGTACGGCAGGCATCATTGTATTAAGTATTGCCAGCGTGGTATATCAGAATATTGATAAGTTCTCATTCGGCATGTAAAATCTCCTCTCCTCCCCTCTTCCTAAATGAGGGGAGGCTTATTTCATAATTTGACTTCTATACTGTGTAGGCGTCATCTTGATAAGTGACTTAAAGGTACGGTTAAAGTGAGAAATGGAGTCGAACCCGCATTCCATCGCTATCTGTGAGACGTCCATGTCTCCGAGAGTCAGGAGTTTGCAAGCATACCCCGTACGCATATCCATGACATATTGCAAAAATGTTTTGCCGGTAGTTTCTTTGAAGAAGCGGCAGAAGGCAGTAGCGTTCATATTCGCCATTTCGGCCACTTCGTTCAGTTTCAGGTTACGGGTATAGTTGCTATTGATAAAAGAGATTATCTTATCAATCCGCTTGTTGCCCATAGACGGGAATTTCTCGTAATAACAAGGGCTTGCCAGGATTTTCCTTTGAGAAATATTCGCCAGTTCCTGCAAGATCTCCAATAACACACTGATCTGACGGAAACCTTTCAGTTCGGGGAAACCCGCTATCTGTTTGCTTGCACCTGCCAAGGCTTTCTTGGTAAAATGTATGCCACGCTTAGCCTCTTCCAACAAGGTCTTTATCTGAAGAAACTGTGGATAATGACTCAAAGAGTATTGCAGGAAGTTCTGTTCGAACTGGATGATGGTGCCCTGCACGCGCAAAGCAGACACTTCGGAATGATAAATATCGTCACTGCGCATATAATGAGGAAGATTGGGACCAAATAAAATCATATCGCCTGCCGAATACTGCTCGATGCAATCGCCCACGAAACAAGAGCCATGACTCTCCTTCACAAAAATAATCTCGTACTGGCTATGGAAATGCCACGGATAAGTAAAACGATTATAGTCGTAATAGCGTGCTCTTATCGGGTTGCATTCTGATATTTGCAGCTGTTCGTTCATTATTTGTCTCATAAACATCCTTTAAAATCAATGATTGCATCAGTAAAAGACAAGGAAAGTAGTGGTGTACTTCCTTAATCCTTAGTCTATTGCCGTTCCCCCCCTATAGGAAACGAGCGTTTCTCCTTGTAGGAACGGGCGTTTCTCCTTGTGGGAACCGGCGTCACCCTTTGTGGAAAAGAGAACAGCCTCCTTATCTCACCCGCAAAGATAACGAAAGGAAGCAAATCAACTTCAAGTATACGCAAAAATCCGCATATATCCTGCAAATATCCCTCTATAGTGGAATTGGATTTGTGCCTATCTTTGCAACTGACAATCAATATAATCACTAATACAGAAAGAGTATGGAAAAGACTTGGAGATGGTTTGGTAAGAAAGACAAGATCACGCTCGACATGCTTCGGCAGATTGGCGTGGAAGGCATCGTAACCGCTTTGCACGATGTGCCTAACGGCGAAGTGTGGACGGTAGAAGCCATCAACGAACTGAAAGAGTATATAGAATCCTACGGCCTCCGCTGGTCGGTAGTCGAAAGCCTGCCCGTGTGCGAAGCCATTAAATATGCCGGAGCCGAACGCGACGCACTGATTGAGAATTACAAAACCAGCCTTGCCAACCTGGGTAAATGCGGCGTGAAGACCGTATGCTACAACTTCATGCCCGTCATCGACTGGATACGTACCGACTTGCAACATCCTTGGGCGGACGGTACTTCTTCGCTCTACTTCGACCGCATTCGTTTTGCTTATTTCGACCTGCGCATTCTGCAACGCGAAGGAGCCGAAAAAGAATACTCTGCCGAAGATCTAGCCAAAGTTGCCGAACTGGACAAAACCATCACCGAAGCCGAGAAAGACGAGCTTATCGACAATATCATCGTGAAGACGCAAGGCTTTGTAAACGGTAACATCAAGGAAGGAGACAAGAATCCGGTGAATATCTTCAAAAATCTGCTAGCCCTATATAAAGGCATAGACCGCGGCATGCTTCGCGAAAACATGCGCTATTTCCTCTCCGCCATCATGCCCGTGTGCGATGAATATGGAGTGAACATGTGCGTACATCCCGACGATCCCCCTTTCCAGGTTTTAGGTTTGCCCCGCATCGTTACCGATGAGACGGATATCGCCTGGTTCCTGAATGCCGTCGATAACCCGCATAACGGGTTGACCTTCTGCGCCGGATCCCTCAGCGCGGGCGAGCAGAACGATACACGTGAGTTGGCCCGTAAGTTTGCTTCACGCACCCACTTCGTACATCTGCGTAGCACCGCCGCCATGCCCGGAGGGAACTTCATCGAAAGTTCCCATTTGGAAGGACGCGGACATCTTATCGACCTCATCCGTATCTTCGAGAAAGAGAATCCTGCCCTCCCCATGCGTGTAGATCACGGACGCATGATGCTGGGCGATGAAGACAAAGGTTACAATCCGGGATACTCCTTCCACGGTCGTATGCTGGCATTGGCACAGGTGGAGGGGATGATGGCTGTGATAACTGCTCAAATCCACTAAAGAAGTGGGGATACTCTGGATGATAACAGCATAGCGAATCAGTAGTAGAAATTCATTTCGGAGCGGATATGAACCCCTCGGTCCCCTAAAGGGGAAGGGGGATACTCTGAATATCATTATCCTAAATATAAGCATATTAGGTTTGAGAGTATCCCCCTCCCCCTTTAGGGGGTCCGGGGGTGTTTGATTCATTA
>JAEXAJ010000103.1 GCA_023458215.1 Bacteroidota bacterium | reverse complement strand
TATCCAAAAAAAAATGCTTACTTTGCAGACCAAATCAGATTTTTAGAGAAATTGATTATTAACGCTAAATCAAAATAACAAAATGTACTTATTATTAGTTATCTTAATGGTGATTGCATCTGTCCTGATGTGCTTCATTGTACTGATTCAGAATTCCAAAGGAGGCGGTCTGTCATCAGGTTTTTCATCATCCAACCAAATCATGGGTGTACGCAAAACTACGGATTTTCTGGAAAAAGCAACATGGACCCTGGCAGCAGTTTTAGTCGTTTTCAGCATTGCGTCTGCTTATACAGTTCCTTCAGCTTCTCATAAGAGTGGTGAAGTTATTATGGAACAAGCACAGCAAGAAGAAAAAACTAATCCTTATAACATGCCTGTAGGTACAGCTGCTCCACAAAGCGAGGCTCCTGCTGCTACAACACCTGCAGCTCCTGCACCTGCTACAGAACAACCTGCTGAATAAGATAGGCAGCATACGGTTAAAGTAATAAAACATAAGCGAAATCATGAATTCTGAAAATGAATAAGTGATTTCGCTTATTTTTTGTACTTTTGTGTGTATTATGGAAAACATATAATAATGAGATAAATTAAAACTAAAATGAAAGAACACATTCAAAGAAAATTAAGTGAGTCGAAAACCGCACGTTGGGTGGTATTGTCTCTGGTTGCATTTACAATGCTTTGCGGGTATTTCATAACGGATATGATGGCACCTCTACAAGATCTGCTGCAAAGTCCTGTTGGTGGTGGAGGACTAGGATGGACCGGTGATGACTATGGAACGTTCACCAGTGCATACGGTTGGTTCAACGTCTTCTTCCTGATGTTGATTTTCGGTGGTATGATTTTGGATAAAATGGGAGTTCGCTTTACGGGATTGATGGCTACCTGCATTATGTTGGTGGGTGTGGCGATCAAATGGTATGGTGTTTCCCATGATTTCGGGGGTGCTACTGTTTCAATCTTCGGTAGCGATTGGGGATATCCTCTGCTGATTGCCTCTTTGGGCTATGCACTGTTCGGAGTAGGAATAGAAATTGCAGGTATTACGGTTTCTAAAATCATCGTGAAGTGGTTCAAGGGTAAGGAGATGGCTTTGGCTATGGGACTTGAGATGGCTACGGCACGTATCGGTACCGGTCTTGCTATCGGATTGACTCCGTTGCTTTGCAGAGCTTTTAATAATGTAATCAGTATGCCTATCCTGATAGGTTTGATTTTACTTTGTATCGGTACGCTTTCTTTTACCGTGTTTGTGCTTATGGATAAACGCCGTGACGCCGAAGATGCTTCGGATGCAGTTACGGAGGCAGAAGAACCATTCCGTGTCAGCGATATCTTTGAGATTATCAAGTTAAAAGGTTTTTGGTATATTGCTTTGTTGTGCGTATTGTTCTATTCGGCAGTGTTCCCCTTCTTGAAGTTCGCTCCGAGTCTGATGATTAATAAGTTTCATATTGAGGCTTCATTGTCGGGTATCATCCCTTCTTTGCTGCCGTTCGGTAACATTTTATTGACGCCGCTCTTTGGTAATCTTTACGACCGTAAGGGTAAAGGAGCTACGATTATGTTGCTTGGATCGATCATGTTGGTTGTCATCCACTTTACATTCTCTCTTCCTTTCCTTGATAATTGGCTGGTTGCTTTAGCGCTTATCATTCTGTTGGGAATCGCTTTCTCTTTGGTGCCCTCTGCTATGTGGCCTTCTGTTCCTAAGATTATTCCTGAAAATAAATTGGGTACAGCTTATTCATTGATCTTTTGGGTGCAGAACTGGGGACTAATGGGTGTTCCTTTGTTGATTGGTAAGGTGCTAGATAACTATTGCATCATTGGTCAAACCGATGCCGGAAAACCGATCTATGATTATACTATTCCGATGATTATCTTTACTTGCTTTGGTGTGCTGGCTATTATATTTGCCATCTTGCTGAAAGCTGAAGATAAGAAGAAGGGGTATGGTTTGCAGAAAGCAAATATTCAAAAATGAGATAAACTGAATAACGAGCGGAAAGATGGAAACAAATGAAGGAAAAGTAAGTTTGTTGGATGCCGTTCCGGTTCGTTGCGGGCATATTACAACTGAGCGGGAAGGTGAGTCGATTGTGCTCACTTACCCCCGCTTCAAGTATGATTGGATGCGTCGTTTCTTGTTGCCGAAGGGCATGTCACCCGATATTCGTGTGAAGTTGGAAGAACATGGTACTGCTGTGTGGGATCTGATAGATGGGCGGCGTACGGTGCAAGAAATCATCTCCTTGCTTGCCGGACATTTTGAAGGAGAAGCGGATTATGCTTCACGCGTTACTACTTATGTAATGCAACTACGGAAAGGCGGTTTTATTCAATTAACAGTGAAGAATTAAAAGTAAAAAAGTGAGGGCTGCGCTATCTGTTTGTAATATGATAGCGCAGCCCTCACTTTTTATTTTGATTATTCCCCTGCTCCTCTATCCACTTTGATTATTCCTCCTGTTGCTGTATCGAATAATACTTTTACGGTCGAATTCTTGTTGAATAATACAGGTGCGAGGTATTCTATCGTACCGAATTGGGTGATAGGAAGTTCTTCATCGAAGAGCTTCTTATTGTTTTGTGTCAATGTAATTTGCGCCCTGCCCGGAACATTGTAAGCCACACCTTCCAGTTTCTTTTTATTCTCTGCTGCGTTGGTTAGATCGGGGGTATTGAGATTGGTTACACTGATATAGTACGGTTCTCCGGCGAGGTCGTCATTGGCAACCACACCCAGTTTCTTGGAGAAACGGAACGCAACTTCGTTCTTTGTCTCTTTGGGCGTTATGCGTACAGTGATGGTCTTGGGCTCTTCTTTTAGGGTACCTGAGAACATTTCGGTCATAGCGCGCTCTTGCAAGTTCAGGTTATCGAGCATTAATTTAAGCTGTGCGCCGTCTTTGGGCATGTTGTCCGCTTCGCCACGCAACAGGGCGTTTTTGCTTTCGCGGATGCTGTAGATTTCTTTGGCTATCAGCTCTGCCATCTTGGCACTAGAGTTGGACATTAAGATTTCTTCCGTGAGGAAGCTACGCGGGTCGATGCCGGTTTCCGGAGTGGAGGTTACTTTGCCGTCTTGGCTATCTTGCTGACCACTGAAGGGCATATTAATGGAACGCACAATTCCGTCTTGGGTAAGTTCCATCAAAGGAGCTACCGTTTTATCTTTCAGTTTAACGAAATAGACATTGTCTTTGTCGGGTACACCGACAATGCGGGGCTGTATTTTGTCCAGTGTCCAGTACTCTTCCGGTTCGGCGGATACATTATTGAGACGCAGATAGCGGTCGGCATATTTGGAGAACTCTCCGGGAGTGTACGTGTGCTTGGTAGCTTGCAGCACAAATTCAATTTCGGTTTTGGGCAATACGTAAGTTACGCCGTAGTCTTTCCCATTCATTACGCCCGTGGTAACTTCTGTTTGGGCAACGGCGGTAGTAGCCAGGAGTAAGGCTGAAAATATGAATATATTCTTTCTCATACGCTCTATTGGTTTAGATAGAATTAAGTTGAGGGACAAAGTTAATGAAGTTATTGCTGTACAGGTCTTATTTTGGAATTATTAACGAAATAGGGAACCCTTCGAAACACATCATCTGTTTGCCCTAAACAGATGATCTATTTGGGGTAAACGCATCATCTGTTCGAGGCAAACAGATGATGCGTTTCGAAGGCATATACGGTGTGTTTCCGGGAGCTTGATTATTGGACGAATTGTACGCAGACAGGCTTGTCCAGAAGGATGTCCTGATGGGTATCTTTTATCAAACCGATATTCGGGTCGCGTTCGTACACCTGGATAACATTGCTGTCACGGCAAGCGGCAAGCAGATATTTACCGTTGGGGGTGATGTTGAAATGACGCGGATGGATACCTGTAAGCTGATAAGCTACTTTGGCAAGTGTACCATCCTCAGGGTTTACGGCAAAGATAGCGATACCGTCTCCTTTCAGCCGGTTGCTGGCATAGAGGTATTTGCCGTCGGGACTCAGGTGGATGTCTCCACTGCCACGGGCGGCCAGCGTATCGGCAGTGATGGTTTGTATTTGTTCGAGTTGACCGTCGTTGTAATTGAAAGCGGTTACTTTACCGGATAACTCAGAAATAAGATAAGCGTGCTTGCCGTCGGCACTGAATGTCAGGTGTCGGGGGCCCGAATCTGCCTGAATATTGGTAGCTTCTAGAGAGGGGTGTGGGATGATATCTTTCGGATGCAGTACGAAACGCAGGATGCGATCGGCACTGAAATCGGTGGCGAAGATATATTTCCCATCCGGTGAGAAGATGGTGCAATGAATGTGCGGGGCGATCTGGCGTATAGGATCGGGACCATTTGCCGTACCTTCAAAGAGGGTATCTACGGGTTGTAGACTACCATCCTTATTGATAGGGAAAACAGACATTGAACCGCCGCTATAGTTAGCTGTCAGCACTTCATTGCCATTAGTGGCCACGTAGCAAGGATCAGCCCCATGCGTGCGTTCGGTATTCAGCAGGCGGAGTGTTCCTGTCTCCTTATCGAAAGCCAGGGCACTAAGAGCAGCGGTGCTATCATTCATCTCGCTGACGGCATAAACGAATTTTCCGTCTTCCGAAGTCGTGAGGTACGAGGGATTGGGAAGTTCCATCGAACTGAGCGGAGTGCTGACCCCGGTTTCTTGATTGAAGCGAAAAGTGTAGATACCTTTGCTTGTCCCATTCGTGTAAGTACCCACCAACATGGCGAGTTCGTCCTGATTGCTTGCCTTCTTTTGAGAAGAACAAGCCGTGAGGCTTAATCCGAGCATACAGAGAAGAAGTGTTTTCATTAGAAAATGTTATTATATTTAGTTATAAGTTATTAGTTATAAGTTATAAGTTATTTGCTTATGATTTGGCTGCGCTGTTATACTGCATAGAAGCACAAACAAATAACTTATAACTAATAACTTATAACTATTCTCTCACTTCCGCTACCCCCACCTTGTCATCGTTCAGCACAATGCGTAAGTCGCTGGCGGTAGTGCCTTTGAACGAATATTCTATGAGTTTGCCGAACTCGCTGACGGTGCCCGAATATACAGTAAGGAACTGTCCGCCACCACCCGAAAGCTGGATCTCAAAGTCAGCCGGCAGATGGTTGTCGCGCGTAAAGGCGATGGACACTTTATCTACTTTGGCTCCGTTCTTTAAGGCAAAGGTAATATAATCTCCCTTATTTCCTTGCCATGCGGTGTTGATTTTTTCATCCAGCACATTTTCTGCATGCTCCTGATTAGTGCTGGCACTTACCCGGGAGGCTGGCTTTTGGGCTTCAATGGCTCGGGCACGAGTCTGATAATCTTCTACCGTCAGCAGTCCGTTCAGGCGGATATCTTCGGAAGAAGTACCTGCCATGACGACGAAATCACCCGGTTCTACGATCCATTTCATGTGGGCATCCAAGAGTTCGAGGTGCTTGCGGTCGAGAGTGAAGGAGATTTCTTTCGTTTCGCCCGGTTGCAGGTGAACACGTTCGAAGCCTGCAAGGTTCTTTTCGTAGGTGGTGACACTGCTCACTACATCACGGGTGTAGAGTTGCACCACTTCGTCTCCGGCGCGTTTTCCGGTATTGGTTACTTTGAGGCGTACGGTGGCTTTTTCGTTCGGAGTGATTACTTTGGGAATGATTTCCAGGTCGGAATACTCGAAAGTAGTGTAGCTCAAACCGTATCCGAAAGGATAGAGAGCACCGTTGATACGTGACTGGTTGCCGTCCGGTCCCGGATTCTTGCCGCCATCAATTTGTGAAGAAGGCTTGCAGGGGAAGTTGAACGGGATTTGTCCGACGGTTTTCGGGAAGGTAACGGTCAGTTTGCCACCGGGATTGTAATCCCCAAAGAGAATGTCGGCAAGTGCTATTCCACCCTTGGAACCCGGATACCATGCTTCGAGGATGGCAGGAACAAACTTGTCCGCCCAGTTCACGGAAAGGGGGCGACCGTTGATAAGTATCAACACCACCGGTTTACCCGTAGCTTGTACTGCTTGGAGCAGTTGCAACTGACGTCCCGGCAGGTCTAGGCTGCTGCGTGACTTGTTTTCGCCGCAAGTACGTTGTCCGCCGCCTAGCACTACAACGGCTACATCTGCTTGGCGGGCATTGGTCACGGCTTTGTCTATTTCGGCTTGTTCTTCGTCGGTCATCGGGTAGTCGATGATTTCACTTTCGGGCCAGTTGGCGTCTACCAAGTCGCAACCTTTGGCGTAGAGCACTTCGGCTTTGCCTTTTACTTTGTCCTGGATGCCTTGCAATACAGTGGTTACTTCTACGGCAAGAGGGCCGTAATGAGTCAGGGCATATCCGTCTTCATTGGCGTTCGGGCCGCATACGGCAATCTTCTTGACGGTATTGATATCCAGCGGTAGCGTATTATTTGCATTCTTCAACAATACAATGGATTCACGGGATGCTTGCAGGGCCACCGCTTCGTTTTCCTCTTTCTCCACTTCTTTGTCGGCTCCGGCAAGGTCAATTTGATAGGGGGTATCAAACAATCCGATGAGGAATTTCACCCGAAGAATATCACGAACCCTGTCGTTGATGACCTCTTCGCTCAATCCACCTTCCTTCACCAGCTCTCGGAGCGGAAGTACAAAAGAATCGGGCGAACGGAACGTACAGCGCACGTTCAATCCTGCTTCTACGCTTTGACGGACAGCTTCTTTCATATCTTTGGCAGTGCCATGCTTGGTATAGAGATATTCTACCGCATCACTATCCGATACTACATAGCCACGGAAGCCCATTTCGTGGCGGAGGCGGGTCATCAGCCAGTAATAGCTTCCCTGAATAGGAATCCCGTCGTAATCATTGTACGAACTCATCACTCCCAGCATATCTGCCTCTTGAATCACTCTTTTGAAAGGATAAATATGAATATTCTCCACCTCACGGGGCGACATCTGCGGATCGACGCGCGCCATACCCTCGCGGGCACCTTTGTTATTACTGTAAGCAGCGAAGTGCTTGCCCGTAGCAGCCACTTGATGGTTATGTTGCAAACCACGCACCATCTCAATGCCTAGCTCCGCCACAAGGTAGGGGGATTCTCCGTACACCTCTTCGTAACGCCCCCAGCGTTGGTCTCTACCCACATCGAGGATAGGAGCATAGACGTTGGTATAACCCAGCATACGGGCTTCCCGTCCGGTAATAAGTCCTACTTGACGAATGAGTTCACGGTTCCAGGTATGCCCTAGTCCTAATTGAGTAGGAAAGTTAGTCGCTTTATAGCTCTCTACCCCCCGGATACCTTCATTGGTAAAATCAACGGGAATACCGAGACGGGTGTCCTCAATGAAGAAACGTTGCACTTCGTTCAGTGCCCAGGCATGACGGGAAGCGGGCCAAACGTTCTCGTTATCCGATGGCGGAAGTCCCCATTGCTGGAAGCCGTTGAGATGTTCGTCTATTGCCCCGACGCCATCCTTCCATAGCATTTGTTTCCATTCGGGAGTGGGGAGGGCATCTTTCAATACTCGTTTGTAACCGTATAAGGTAACCATTTGACAAGTTTTCTCTTCCAAGGTCATTTGCTTCAATAGGTCTTCTATACGGGCATCCAGTGTGGCGGTGGGATCTTCGTATACATCCTTCACACCGTTTTTATTGAAATCTATCCAGCCTTTGCGATACATTTCAGTCTTCACTGGTTTGTACACTGCGGGTACTTTTATTGTTTTCTGTGCCGATAGTAAAGTAGTGCTGCCTAATAGCAAGGCGGTCAGAATCACTTTTCTCATGATATTTATTGTTTTTTTTTGTTTTTCATTTGCTACAAAGATAGGGCAATCTCATTGGCTTTTATTACAAAATAATCCATTTTATATGCTACTGGCTTCCATTCGCTATAATATTTGCTAATAAATGCTCTCAGGAAGCAAAAGATTTCTTATCTTTGCAGCCACGATTTCTTTGAAACCGTCTTTAAAGTCTGGGGTTGACTGGATTTGACAGCGGGCAGAAATGGTAAGTAAGCATGCAGTGCGTCGTTGA
>JAEXAJ010000102.1 GCA_023458215.1 Bacteroidota bacterium | reverse complement strand
TTGTGCGTTGGGGTGATGCTGAGGCTGCAATGGGTGATCAAGGTAAAGAAATTCCGGCATTTAATGTGAACGGAGCGGAATTTTTGTACAACAACTCTTCTTATGGCTTCAAGGCTAAGCATAATTTGTTGCCTATTCCACGTAAAGAGTTGGAACTTAATCCCAATATGAAACCCAATGAGGGTTGGTAAATTCTTAAATATATAATTGATAAAGAAACATACAATGAAAAATATATTTCAATTAACCGCCCTACTGATGCTTTGTCTTTTTGGGGCATGTAGTGGGGATGCGTTAGACGGCTTATCCGGAAAGTATGATATAGAGAGAAGAGTCTATACTGAAGTGAAGGAACAGACTACGGATAAAGTGGGTAAAGGAGTAAAACGACTCACCATCTTATTTGAGGATGAAACTGGTAGTGAATGGAATCTTATTGTTTACAGTCAGGATTGGGTACTTCAAGGAGGTATTTATCAATTAGGAGAAAGTTTTGAAGCTACTGTTCCGGGAACCTTTTTAGCTAGTGTTAGTAGTGCAATTACTAATGATAATGAAACACATGCTTATATAGCTGATGGTACTTTGGAAGTAACATTGTTTGGTGACACTTATTATATTGATGGCTTGTTCCAAACTACTGATGGAAGGCGATATTCTTGCGATTATAAAGGTGCTATCTCTTTCGTTATTGGCGAAGATGACCCTGAAGCTAGTGGCTATACTGCCATCCTTTCCACACAACCTGTTTACTTGACCGATGGCAGTGGGCAGGTGACTGGAGTGGTTCCCGGTGTGACGAAATATTCGTTTGCAGTCAGTGCACCCGACGGTAAGTCTGCGGCACAGTTTGACATTATCAACAGTGAAAATCTTGCTTTGGCAGCCCTAGGCGGAAGTTACACCGTAACTGGTACCAGCGAACCTGGTTCAATGGATGCAGGTAATGCTCTTCCTGCAGACTGGGGCGGAGCTTCTTGGGGCAGTTATTTTATTGACAAAAGCGTCAAACAATTTATTGCAGGAGGTACTCTGGTTATATCTGTAGCTACTGGTATGGAGGGTGAAACACTTCTAACCTTTTCAGGGCAGAATTTGAATACTACATTGGGTATGGATACTACAGGTGCACAGACTCCCGGCACTGCTACTGAATTGGATATTCGTTTTGTCACAGTATCACAAAGTGGTGTTAAATAAGTTAGTCTTGAAATATGAAAAGATTTTAATGACTTTCTATAACCATTATGAATGAAAAAACTGATATAAATCATTCCGTTTTATCTTTTAAAAAGCTTATTTTGCAACACCTTTTATTAAACGATACCATGAAAAGATTCATACTTACCTTTTTGACCGTCTGCTCCTTGTGGGCGGTCAATGCACAAAATCCTGGTTGGGGACCGCAAAGCAAGGTGGTGACTGACAGCATCTATAGCCAGGTTTTGAAAGCTCAACGTGCTTATACCATCTATCTTCCTAAAAGTTACGACGCAGACACCAGTCGAAAATATCCTATCCTTTACCTATTGCATGGTATGTCGGGTGTCAATACCAGTTGGTTTACCGACCAGCGTGCAAAGGATGTGATGGACCAGTTGGTTGCTTCGGGTGAGGCTTGTGAGATGATTATTGTCAGCCCTAATGCCGGTGGTAATCCTGCTACCTGCTGGAATGGCTACTTTAATATGCCGGGGTGGGCTTACGAAGACTTCTACTATAAAGAATTCATGCCCTATATAGAGAAGACCTATCGTGTACAGGCCGATAAGCAGCACCGCGCTGTTGCCGGACTTTCGATGGGAGGTGGCGGTACTGCCAGTTATGCGCAGCGCTATCCGGATTTGTACTGTGCTGCATACGCCATGAGTGCCTTGATGAACATTCCGGCCAGTGGTGAGGAAGCAGGAAAAGATCCCGATCCCACAAACAAGATGGCTGTTTTGACTCGCTCTGTGCAGGAACATAGCTGCATCAAGTATGTGGTAGAGGCTGATGATGCACGTAAGGAACAACTTCGTACCGTACAGTGGTTTGTGGATTGTGGAGATGATGATTTTTTGCTCGACCGTAATATAGAGTTTTTTCAGGCAATGCGGAATGCCGGTATTCCTTGCCAATTCAGGGTACGGGATGGCGGTCATACCAGCGAATATTGGCACTCGGCCCTTTATACCTGCCTGCCTTTTGTAAGCCGTTGCTTTGCTAAATAATGTAGGAAACAGAATAAATATTCAAGAAATTATGAAAAGATTAGTAAGTTTGGCAGTTATGCTGCTGGCATGTTGTGCTACCATTTTTGCACAGCAGGCTCTTTGGGGAGGTGCTCCTGTAGTATCTCCTGACATTCACGACGACAACACGGTCACTTTCCGCCTGAAAGCGCCCAAAGCTGTGAGGGTACAGATTACCGGTGATTTCCTGCCTACGCAAACCATCGAGACTCCTCGTGGCGAGTATGATGCACCGGGCATTACCGACCTGAAAGAAGGAAAGGACGGTGTATGGGAATTTACGACTCCCGAACCTCTGAAGCCGGAACTCTATGGTTACTCCTTCATTGTGGACGGACTGAAGATGATGGATCCGAGCAATGTCTATATGATTCGTGACGTGGCTACCGTGACCAATGTATTCATTATTGGCGGTGACCGTGCCGATTTGTATAAAGTGAATAAAGTGCCTCACGGAACGGTAAGGCGTATGTGGTATAACAGTCCGTCGTTGAATATGGACCGTCGTCTGACGATTTACACTCCGGCCGGTTATGAAACCAGCGGCAAACGTTATCCGGTGTTCTATCTGCTTCATGGGGCAGGTGGCGATGAGGAAGCTTGGATTGCTTTGGGACGTACTTCTCAGATATTGGATAACCTGATTGCACAAGGCAAGGCCCAACCGATGATTGTAGTCATGACCAACGGAAACGCTTGGCAAGACGCTGCTGCGGGTGAATCGCCCAGAGGTTTTGTGTCACCTTCCATGCGTCCTGCCGAAGGAACGAAGGTAGCGGAAGGTGCTTTCGAACTATCCTTTCCCGAAATTGTGAAATTCGTGGAGAAGAACTTCCGTACTGTTGCCAATAAAAAGAATCGTGCTATTGCCGGACTTTCAATGGGTAGTTTCCACTCTTGTAACATCTCCAAATATTATCCGGACATGTTCGACTATGTAGGTCTTTTCTCCGGTGCAAGCACCGGAAACGACAAATCTACTTGTCCCGTCTATACAGACTTTGAAGGCAAACTGAAGACGCAGTTCAGTAAGAAGCCGGCACTTTATTTCATTGCTTGCGGTGACAGAGACTTTGTTTATAAGGGCGTGACTGATTTCCGCAATCTGCTTGACAAGAATGGTTGTAAGTACGAGTATCTTGAAACGGGCGAAGGCCATATCTGGAAGAACTGGCGTATCTATCTTACGGAGTTTGCTCCCAAATTATTCAAGTAATCAATAAGTATAATTTTAATAGTAAAAAGACAAAATGAAAAGAATTTCTCTTCTGTCAGCCTTGTTGCTGATATGTGTAATGACTTTTGCACAGCAAGCCCTTTGGGGAGGCGCTCCGGTCGTTTCTCCTGAAATCCATGACAATAACACGGTTACTTTCCGACTGAAAGCGCCGAAGGCGGTGAAAGTACAAATAACCGGCGACTTCCTGCCGACACAAAAGATAAAGACTCCGTTCGGTGAGTTTGATGGTCCGGGCGTTGTCGATCTGAAAGAAGGTAAAGAAGGTGTATGGGAGTTTACTACCCCCGAACCTTTGAAGCCGGAACTTTACAGTTACTCGTTTATTGTAGATGATTTGAAGATGATGGACCCGAGCAATGTCTATATGATTCGCGATGTGGCTTCCGTGACGAATGTATTTATCATTGGCGGTGACCGTGCCGATTTGTACAAAGTAAATAAAGTGCCTCACGGAACCGTTTCACGCGTATGGTACAATAGCCCGACATTAGGGATGGATCGCCGCCTGACCGTCTATACACCTGCCGGATACGAAACCAGCGGCAAGAGTTATCCGGTATTTTACCTGCTTCACGGTATGGGTGGCGATGAAGAAGCATGGATTGCCCTTGGACGCACCTCACAAATTCTGGATAACCTCATTGCTCAAGGCAAAGCCAAACCGATGATCGTAGTCATGACCAACGGCAACGCTGCACAAGAAGCTGCTCCCGGCGAATCTTCTTTAGGATTTGCAGCACCAAGTATGCAACTGCCCAAGACGATGGAAGGCTCTTTTGAAACAGCATTCCCCGATGTAGTGAAGTTCATTGACAAGAACTACCGCACTATCAAGAGCAAACAAGGACGTGCCATTGCCGGATTGTCTATGGGTGGTTACCACTCTATGCACATTTCCAAGCAATATCCGGATATGTTCAATTATGTAGGTCTGTTTTCCGCAGCTATCATGCCCGACAAGAATGTAAAGTCGCCTATCTATGATGATTTGGAAGGTAAGTTGAAGACTCAGTTCGCTAAGAAGCCTGCTCTTTACTGGATCGGTATCGGTAATACGGATTTCCTGTATAAAGCAAACGAAGAATATCGCAAGATGCTCGACGAGAAAGGTTATAAGTATACTTATTATGAAACAGGTGAAGGCCATATCTGGAAGAACTGGCGTATCTATCTGACAGAGTTTGCTCCGTTGCTGTTTAAATAACAAAATCTATAGTATATACCATGAAGAAACAATTATTTACGATGGCACTTGCGGCTACTACCTTTTTAGCATGTGGCCCCAGTGTGCCTCAGTTAGGAAAAGCGTCTTTGGATGATGTAATAGCTGCCATGACGCTGGAAGAAAAAGCACACTTCGTAGTAGGTACCGGTATGGCGGGCTTTTCCGGTGATAGTGCCGTTATCGGTGAAACCAGAAAGTTGGTGCCCGGTGCCGCAGGAACTACCTATCCTATTGAACGCCTTGGCATCCCGGCTGTAGTATTGGCTGACGGGCCTGCCGGACTTCGCATCAATCCGACACGCGACGGTGATTCGGCTACTTATTACTGTACTCACTTCCCGATAGGCACCTTGCTGGCTTCCACTTGGGATCAGGAACTGGTTGAAAATGTAGGAAAAGCCATCGGTAATGAAGTGTTGGAGTATGGTGCCGATGTATTATTGGCTCCTGCCTTGAATATCCATCGCAATCCGCTTTGCGGACGAAACTTCGAGTATTATTCGGAAGATCCGGTAGTTTCCGGAAAGATTGCCGCTGCCTACGTTCGTGGCGTGCAAAGCAATGGTGTGGGAACTTCCATCAAGCACTTTGCAGTGAATAATCAGGAGACGAACCGAATGGCGAATGATGCTTGTGTCTCTCCACGCGCCTTGCGTGAAATCTATCTGAAAGGTTTTGAGATTGCGGTGAAAGAATCTGCCCCCTGGACTGTAATGTCGTCTTATAATTATGTCAACGGTACTTATACCTCCGAAAGCAAAGAGATGCAAACCACTTTATTGCGTGATGAGTGGGGCTTCAAAGGTATGGTAATGACCGACTGGTTTGGCGGAAAAGATGCTGTAGCTCAGATGATAGCCGGTAACGATATGTTGCAGCCGGGTATGGAGAAGCAATACGAGGCTATCGTAAAAGGCGTACAAGACGGTAAATTGGATGAGGCCATTCTCGACAAGAATGTAAAACGCATTCTCGAAATGATTCTCCAGACTCCTCACTTCAAGGGTTATAAGTATTCTAACAAACCCGATTTGAAAGCGCATGCAGCCGTTACCCGTCAGTCGGCTACCGAAGGCATGGTGCTGCTGAAGAATGACAATGAGGCATTGCCCCTGAATGCTGCCGTTAAGAAGGTAGCTCTCTTTGGCTGTACTTCTTATGACTTCATTGCGGGCGGAACAGGATCGGGTAATGTGAACCGTGCTTATACCGTCTCTCTGCTGGATGGTTTGAAAAATGCCGGTTATGTAGTAGGTGATGAGTTGAAGAATGCCTATGAGCAATATCTGACTGCCGAAAAAGAACGCGAAGCTGCCAAGAAGAAAGAATGGTTTATGCCCGTTGTTCGTCCGGCAGAAATGACTCTCACTCCGCAAATGATACAAGAAGGAGCTGCCCAAGCAGATGTTGCGCTGATTACTTTAGGTCGTACTTCCGGTGAATTCTTGGATCGCCAGGCGGCTGACTTCAATCTTAGTAAGGAAGAACAGCAGATGTTGCAGGCTGTGTGCAAAGCATTCCATGCCGCAGGTAAGAAGGTGGTGGTTGTTTTGAACATCGGTGGCGTCATTGAGACTGCTTCCTGGAAGAACTTGCCCGATGCCATTCTTTGTGCATGGCAGGCAGGTCAGGAAGGTGGCAACAGTGTAGCCGATGTATTGAGTGGCAAGGCTTCTCCTTCAGGCAAACTGACGATGACCTTCCCCGTGAAGTTTGGAGATGCTGCTTCATCAGACAATTTCCCCATTGACATGACGGCGAACATCGACATCGTGAATAAAGGCGAGAAGAAAAACGATGTGAAGAATGTAGACTACACCAATTACGAAGAAGATGTATATGTAGGCTATCGTTACTTTGACAGCTTCGGCAAGGAAGTATCTTATCCGTTCGGTTACGGACTTTCTTACACGACTTTTGAATATGGTAACCCTGCTGTGAAGGCTGATAAGGATGTATATACCGTGACAGTTGATGTGAAGAATATGGGTAAGATTGCCGGTAAGGAAGTGGTTCAGCTTTATGTTGCCGCTCCGAATAGCGGCAAGATGAACAAGCCCGAAAAGGAACTGAAAGCCTTTGCCAAGACCAAGGTACTGAAACCGGGAGAAACTGCTACCGTTACTTTGACCGTGAAAGCTGCCGATCTGGCTTCTTTCGATGAAGCTACTTCATCGTGGGTGGTAGATGCAGGAAGCTACAAATTCCTCGTAGGAGCTTCTTCACGCGATATCAAAGCAGCCTTGGACGCAGATGTGGCCGCTGCTACTACAAAGACAAACGAATTATTGAAGTTAAAAGAACCCATCAATCTCTTGAAGAGATAATGGATTGTAACCTGAAAAGATTACAAAACAACCCCTAAAAAGCATCCTGCTATACCCCTGAGTGTAGCAGGATGTCGCTATATTTGCAAACGTAACACTAATATCAGAATCATGAATAAAAAGTTAATCTTATCTTTTGCCCTCTTCGGGGCGTTATTGACCGCTACGGCACAAACAAAAGTTGCTCCCGCTATCCCTAGGGATGAGAAGATAGAGCAACAGATTGAAACGCTGCTGAAGAAGATGACCCTCGACGAGAAGGTGGGGCAGATGTGCGAACTTACCATCGACCTGTTGCAAAAACGTACTAACCCTTTTGCAGGTATTGATCCGCAGAACTTCAAAGTAGAAGATCTCAAGAAGATTCTCAAAAACTATAAGTTGGAGAAGGAATACGACCTTTCCAAAGGCATGCCCGACCAAAAAGTGCTGATGCAAATCTATATGCGCATCCAAGGCATTGAAGGAAAGAAGGGCTATCAGATGGATGAGGCTATGCTGGATACCATTATCGGCAAGTATAAAGTAGGCTCTATACTGAATGTACCCAATGGTGTAGCGCAGAGTGTAGAGAAGTGGCAGGAGATTATTAAACGCATTCAGGAGAAGTCCATGAAAGAGATCGGCATACCTTGTATCTATGGCGTGGATCAGATACACGGAACGACTTACACACTGGGCGGTACCTTCTTCCCCCAAGGCGTCAACATGGCCGCTACATTCAATCGTGCGCTGACCCGCGAAGGTGCGCGTATCTCTGCTTATGAAACCAAAGCAGGCAGTATTCCCTGGACGTATGCCCCTGTTACCGACTTGGGACGCGATCCTCGCTGGCCTCGTATGTGGGAGAATTATGGTGAAGACGCTTATGTGAATGCTGAAATGGGACGGGAAGCTATCCTCGGTTTCCAGGGTGAAGATCCCAACCGCATTGGCAATAATAGTGTGGCCGCTTGTATGAAGCATTACATGGGCTATGGTGTGCCTGTTTCGGGCAAAGACCGTACTCCTTCTTCGATCACGGTACAAGACATGCGCGAGAAACATTTCGCTCCTTATCTTGAGATGGTGAAAGCCGGTGCACTCTCTGTGATGATAAACTCTGCTATGAACAACGGTCTGCCATTCCATGCCAACTACGAACTCTTGACCCAATGGCTGAAAGAAGACCTCAACTGGGACGGTATGATCGTTACCGACTGGGCGGATATCAACAACCTCTACAGCCGCGACCACATTGCCAAAGATAAGAAAGAAGCTATCAAACTGGCCATCAACGCCGGTATCGACATGTCAATGGATCCGTATGACTGGAAGTTCTGTACGCTGCTGAAAGAACTGGTACAGGAAGGTGAAGTGCCTATGAGCCGCATCGACGATGCTGTTGCCCGTGTATTGCGCATGAAATATCGTCTCGGTTTGTTTGAAAAGCCCTACAATGACCTGAAAGACTATCCTTTGTTCGGCAGTCAGGAACATGCCGCCGCTGCATTGAAAGCAGCCGAAGAGTCTTTGGTACTGTTGAAGAACACTGACGGTATTCTCCCGTTAGCTAAAGGCAAGAAGATTTTACTCACCGGCCCTAATGCCAACTCTATGCGTAGCTTGAACGGCGGTTGGTCTTATACATGGCAAGGTAGCAATATCGAATCATTAGCAGAGGCTTATAATACCATTCTCGAAGCGTTTACTAACAAGTTTGGGGCCGATAATATCATCTACGAAGCCGGTGTAACTTACAATGAAAAGGGTAACTGGCAAGATGAAAACGCCCCCGAAATAGAGAAAGCCGTAGCCGCTGCCGCTAATGCCGACTACATCGTAGCTTGTATCGGCGAGAACTCTTATTGCGAAACTCCGGGTAACTTGACTAATCTTGTCCTTTCCGACAATCAACTCAACCTGGTTAAAGCTCTTGCGAAGACCGGAAAACCCGTTATCTTGATATTGAACGAAGGTCGTCCCCGTCTGATAGCTGATATCGAACCGCTGGCAAAAGCCGTAGTAGACATCATGCTTCCGGGTAACTACGGTGGCGATGCATTGGCAAACCTTGTAGCCGGCGATGCTAACTTCAGCGGCAAAATGCCTTTCACTTATCCCAAAGAAATCAATTCTCTGATTACTTACGACTACAAACCTTGCGAACATATCGGTAAGCAGATGGAAGGTGCCTATAATTATGATGCTCAGGTTTCTGTACAATGGGCGTTCGGCTATGGCTTGAGCTATACCACTTTCGAGTACAGCAACCTCAAAGTAGATAAATCCAACTTCAATGCCAACGATGAACTGACCTTTACCGTAGACGTGAAGAATACCGGCAACCGTGTAGGCAAGGAGAGTGTTCTGTTGTTCAGCAGTGACCTCGTAGCTTCGCTTACTCCTGATAACCGTCGTCTTCGTGCTTTCGAGAAAGTAGAATTGCAACCCGGCGAAACCAAAACCGTTACGCTGAAGCTGAAAGGTTCCGACTTGGCCTTCGTTGGTTACGACGGCAAATGGATTTTGGAAAAAGGTGATTTCCGTATTCAAGCGGGCAACCAAGTGATGAACGTGGTTTGCACGGATACGAAGAAGTGGGAGACACCGAATAAGTAACGTGTATCGGACGAATTCTTACAATAGTCTTTAAGTATTTTGAATTCACCCTAAAAGAATTGGCGAAACACTTGACATCGCCTTCGCAATGTAGTATATTTGTAAAGTGAATTTATAGATACTTCTATTTTAAATTACGATAAACGGAGGGGCATTTGCTTCTCCGTTTCTTTTTTACCCTCCCGTCTTCTCTTTTCAAATGCCTCATGTTTGCTCCCCTAATCCTACACTTTAGCTCCCTAAACGTCAGGTTTAAGCAGGTGAAATGGCTGGCATTTGCTTTGCAAACCCCTGTGCTTTTGGCAAAAAGTCCGGCTGTTTCGGACGGGACGATGAGGTGTGGCAAAACGGATCATCCGTTCAGGGCAAACAGATGATGCGTTTGGGGTAAACAGATTATCTGTTCGGGTGAAATACATCATGCGTTCCGGTCGCACAAACAAGAGGTTTCAGCTTTCCGTCCGTTAATCTTACGTAAATCTGCTCTTGACAACAAAGAGTCTGTTTCTATAGGGTTATGAATTAAATCAGCATTCCGTGAATAAAAAAACTGCGGTCATCTGCTAAATATTCTTTTTTTCTTCTAATATTTTGTAGTCGAACAGATTATTTATATCTTTGCAACCGGAAACGGATGAAGGTGGAGGGGCGATAAAGCTCCTCTTTTTCGTTCTTATAGGATTAATCTATGATAGAAAAGAAAACTGTTTGTCAGATTGTTGACGAGTGGCTGGTAGGAAAAGAGTATTTCCTGGTAGAAGTAACGATCAGCCCGGATGACAAGATTTTGGTGGAGATAGACCACAAAGAAGGTGTTTGGATTGAGGACTGTGTAGAGCTGAGCCGCTACATCGAGTCTAAACTGAACCGTGAAGAGGAAGATTATGAACTGGAAGTAGGCTCTGCCGGCATCGGACAACCTTTCAAGGTATTGCAACAGTACGTCAACCACATCGGCAAAGAAGTGGAAGTACTGTCAAAAGACGGCCGCAAACTTTGCGGCGTATTAAAGGAAGCGAATGATCAACAATTCGTTGTTGTCGTTCAGAAAAAAGTGAAAGAAGAAGGTGCCAAACGCCCCAAACTGGTGGACGAGGACCTGACCCTAAAGTATGATGAGATAAAATACACTAAATACTTAATCAGTTTTAAATAAGACTATGGCCAAAAAAGAAGAAACTATCAGCTTGATAGATACATTTTCGGAATTCAAGGAACTGAAAAATATCGATAGAACCACTATGGTAAGTGTGCTCGAAGAGTCATTCCGTAGTGTGATTGCGAAAATGTTTGGCACCGATGAGAATTACGACGTGATCGTGAACCCGGACAAGGGGGACTTCGAGATATGGCGTAACCGTGAAGTTGTGGCAGATGAAGACATCGAGAATCCCAATCTGCAAATCACTTTGAGTGAAGCACAGAAGATTGACGCCTCCTACGAAGTGGGTGAAGAAGTGACCGATGAAGTGATTTTTGCTAACTTTGGTCGCCGTGCCATCCTGAACCTGCGCCAGACTTTGGCCTCTAAGATTTTGGAACTGGAAAAAGACAGTATCTATAATAAATACATTGATAAGGTAGGTAACATTATCAACGCTGAAGTTTATCAGATCTGGAAGAAGGAAATGCTTCTGATTGATGACGAAGGCAACGAATTGTTGTTGCCCAAGACCGAACAGATACCGAGCGACTTTTACCGCAAAGGCGAGACTGCCCGCGCGGTTGTAGCCCGTGTAGACAACAGGAACAATAATCCCAAGATTATCTTGAGCCGTACATCACCGGTATTCCTGCAACGTCTGTTCGAGATGGAAGTACCCGAAATCAATGACGGATTGATCACCATTAAGAAGATTGCCCGCATCCCCGGCGAACGTGCCAAGATAGCCGTTGAAAGCTATGACGACCGTATCGACCCGGTAGGCGCCTGTGTAGGTGTGAAGGGTAGCCGTATTCATGGTATCGTCCGCGAGCTTCGCAACGAGAATATCGATGTCATCAATTATACATCGAATATACAGTTGTTTATACAGCGTGCCCTCAGCCCTGCTAAGATCTCTTCTATTCGCTTGAATGAGGAAGAACATAAGGCAGAAGTGTTCCTGAAACCGGAGGAAGTGTCGCTGGCTATCGGCAAAGGCGGTTTGAATATCAAGCTGGCCAGTATGTTGACTGAGTACACTATCGACGTGTTCCGTGAGTTGGATCAGACAGTAGAGGATGAAGATATCTACTTGGATGAATTCCGTGATGAAATAGACGGTTGGGTAATCGACGCCATCAAGGCTATCGGTATTGATACTGCAAAAGCAGTGTTGAATGCTCCCCGTGAGTTGTTGGTTGAAAAGACGGATCTCGAAGAAAAAACGGTGGACGAAGTATTACGCATTTTGAAATCGGAGTTCGAAGAAGAAGGAGAAAACTAGTTGTGAGTTATTAGTTATAAGTTATTTGCTCATGTTCATAACAAATAACTTATAACTAATAACTTATAACTGAATACCGCTTCTTTCTCCATTATTCATTAAATTTTAAGTATGACGATAAGGTTAAACAAAGTAACAAGAGATTTGAACGTAGGAATTACGACGGCTGTCGAATTCCTGCAAAAGAAAGGGTATACCGTTGAGGCAAACCCTAATACGAAAATTACTGATGAGCAGTTTGATATGCTCAAGAAGGAATTTAGTACAGATAAGGACCTTAAAATAAAGTCGGAGCGTTTCAGTCAGGAGCGTCAGAGCAAGGACCGTTTAAAGTCCTCTGTGTCTATTGACGGCTATAAGGAAACGCAGGAAAAAGCGAAACCGGAAGAAATAAAGACGGTTATCCCCGAGGATGCACGTCCGAAAGTTAAGCCTGTCGGCAAAATAGATTTGGATAAACTGAACCGTAGACCTGTTCAGGAGAAGGAGAAAGAGGTGGAAAAAGTGGTAGTTGTAGAGAAAAAAGTGGAAGAAGCTGCGCCGGTGATGGTAGAAAAAACTCAGCCGCAACCGACTCCCGCACCTCAGCCTGCACCCCAGCCTGCACCAGTGCCACAGCCAGAGCCAAAAGTACAACCCAAGCCGGAACCCAAACCGGCACCTCAGCCTGCACCGGTTGCTAAAGAAGAACCGGCTCCTGTTGTTGAGGTTAAGGTAGAACCTAAAAAGGAAGAAATGAAACAAGAACCTACTCCGGAACCCATTAAGAAAGAGACTGTGGTTGAAAAAGAGGAGAAAGAAGCGGTAGTAAGTGGAGATGATGAGATCTTCAAGATACATCAACCTGAATTTGTATCGAAGATCAATGTCATCGGACAAATTGACTTAGCTGCTTTGAATCAGTCTACACGTCCTAAAAAGAAATCGAAAGAGGAAAAACGTAAAGAACGCGAAGAGAAGGAAAAGCAACGTCAGGATCAGCGTAAGCAGATGAAGGAGGCGATTATCAAAGAAATTCGTCGCGACGATAACAAGCAAAAGGATACCAAAGACCCGAATGCCAAGGAGAATGATCCGAATGCTAAGAAGAAGCGTCTGCGTATAAATAAGGAGAAAGTTGATATCAACAACGCTCAGAATTTCCAAAACAACAATGGTAACGATCGCCAAAGAGGTAATAACCAACAAGGTGGCGGTGGTAACAACCAGCAAGGTGGAAGAAATAATAATAACAACAACAATAATAACAGGAACAAAGACCGCTTCAAGAAACCGCTTATCAAGCAGGAAGTAAACGAAGAGGACGTAGCAAAGCAAGTAAAAGAAACTCTTGCCCGTCTTACCTCCAAAGGCAAGAACAAAGGCGCCAAGTATCGTAAAGATAAACGTGACCTGGCTTCGAGCCGTATGCAGGAAATGGAAGACCGCGAAATGGCAGATAGCAAGGTTCTGAAACTGACGGAATTTGTGACTGCCAACGAGTTGGCAAACATGATGGATGTATCTGTGATGCAGGTTATTTCTACTTGTATGAGTATTGGTATGATGGTTTCCATCAACCAACGTCTGGATGCGGAAACGATCAACTTGGTAGCTGAAGAATTCGGATTTAAGACCGAATACGTTAGTGCGGAAGTAGCTCAAGCTATCGTCGAAGAAGAAGATGCAGAGGAAGATCTCGAATATCGTGCGCCGATTGTAACCGTGATGGGACACGTTGACCACGGTAAGACTTCATTGCTCGACTATATTCGTAAAGCGAATGTAATTGCCGGTGAGGCCGGTGGTATCACGCAACATATCGGTGCTTACCACGTGAAGTTGGACGACGGACGTAAGATTACTTTCCTCGATACTCCGGGTCATGAAGCGTTTACCGCCATGCGTGCCCGTGGTGCCAAGGCAACGGATATTGCTATCATCATTGTTGCGGCCGACGACAACGTGATGCCGCAGACGAAGGAAGCCATCAACCATGCTATGGCTGCGGGTGTTCCTATCGTATTTGCTATTAATAAGATTGATAAACCGACTGCCAATCCCGACAAGATAAAAGAAGAATTGGCAGCTATGAACTTCCTGGTTGAAGAATGGGGAGGTAAGTATCAGTCACAAGATATCTCCGCTAAGAAGGGTATAGGTGTACCCGAATTGATGGAGAAAGTATTGCTGGAAGCTGAAATGCTCGATTTGAAAGCAAATCCGAATCGTAACGCTACCGGTTCTATCATTGAATCTTCGTTGGACAAAGGTCGTGGTTATGTAGCTACGATATTGGTTTCTAACGGTACGCTGAAAGTAGGTGACATCGTGTTGGCAGGTACCAGCTATGGTAAGGTAAAGGCAATGTTCAACGAACGTAATGCTCGTATGAAAGAGGCCGGCCCTTCTGCTCCGGCTTTGATCTTGGGCTTGAATGGTGCACCTGCAGCAGGTGATACATTCCACGTGATCGAGACTGAACAGGAAGCTCGTGAAATTGCCAACAAACGTGAGCAGTTACAACGTGAACAAGGCTTGCGTACTCAGAAGATGTTGACCCTTGATGAAGTGGGCCGCCGTCTGGCATTGGGTGACTTCCACGAGTTGAACGTTATTGTGAAGGGTGACGTGGACGGATCGGTAGAAGCGCTGAGCGACTCTTTGATTAAGTTGTCTACAGAGCAGGTACAGGTAAATGTAATTCACAAGGGAGTCGGTGCAATCTCCGAATCGGACGTTTCGCTGGCTGCGGCTTCGAATGCAATTATCGTAGGCTTCCAGGTACGTCCTTCCGGTTCTGCTGCTAAGCTGGCAGAAAACGAAGGTGTGGATATCCGCAAGTATTCTGTTATCTACGATGCTATCGAGGAGGTGAAGGCTGCCATGGAAGGTATGTTGGCACCGACTGTGAAAGAACAGGTTACTGCCAATATCGAAGTTCGCGAGGTATTCAATATCACCAAGGTTGGTCTCGTAGCTGGTGCTATGGTCAAGAGCGGAAAGGTGAAACGCAGCGACAAGGCTCGTTTGATTCGCGACGGCATTGTTATCTTCACCGGTTCCATCAACGCTTTGAAGCGCTTCAAGGACGATGTGAAAGAAGTGGGTACCAACTTCGAATGCGGTATCAGCCTGACGAATTGCAACGACATCAAGGTAGGCGATATCATTGAATCTTACGAAGAAGTAGAAGTAAAACAAACTTTGTAAGCGAAATAAACTTTTAGGCACGGATTACACGGATTTCACGGATTGGTTAATTAAGAAGAACCGTGCTTGTCCGTGTAATCCGTGCCTTTTTTTGTATATATAGAGAGTATGACAACGATAGATATTATCATTATAGTGGCTGTGGGGCTAGGTGCGATTATCGGTTTCATGAAGGGATTTGTGAAGCAGTTGGCATCTATTCTGGGGCTGATTATCGGGCTTATAGCGGCGAAGATGCTGTATGCTTCGCTGGCGGAAAAACTCTGCCCTACGTTGACAGACTCCATGACGGTGGCACAGGTATTGGCTTTTGTCATTATCTGGCTGGCGGTTCCGTTGCTGTTTTCGTTGGTGGCGTCTTTGCTGACGAGGGCGATGGAGGCTGTGTCGCTAGGCTGGCTGAATCATTGGCTGGGTTCCGGTTTAGGGGCGTTGAAGTTTCTGCTGCTGACTAGTCTGCTGATTGCCGTGATAGAGTTTTTGGATGCCGACAATAAGTTGATTAGTGAAACAAATAAGAACGAATCGGTGTTATATTATCCTATGAAATCATTTGCCGGGATATTCTTTCCCGTAGCAAAACAGGTTACTGAACAATATATATTGAATAAATAATGCAACAGGAAGAACCCAATAAATATGTAAAGGAACTCACACAGGAGAAGTACAAGTACGGTTTTACGACCGATGTACACACGGACATCATTGAGCGTGGGCTTAATGAAGATGTGGTGAGGCTAATTTCGGCGAAGAAGAATGAACCGGAATGGCTGTTGGAGTTTCGTTTGAAAGCGTATCGCCATTGGCTGACGCTGGAGATGCCTACCTGGGCACATCTCCGTATTCCCGAGATAGATTATCAGGCTATTTCTTACTATGCCGATCCGACGAAAAAGAAGGAAGGACCGAAAAGCATGGATGAAGTGGATCCTGAACTGGTAAAGACTTTCAATAAGTTAGGCATTCCTTTGGAGGAGCAAATGGCATTGAGTGGTATGGCGGTGGATGCTGTGATGGACTCGGTATCTGTGAAAACAACCTTCAAAGAAACATTGATGGAGAAAGGCATTATCTTTTGCTCCTTCAGTGAAGCCGTGCGTGAACATCCGGATTTGGTACAGAAATACATGGGATCGGTAGTGCCCTACCGTGATAATTTCTTTGCCGCACTGAACTCGGCGGTATTCTCCGACGGTTCGTTTGTGTATATTCCGAAAGGCGTACGTTGTCCCATGGAATTGTCTACCTACTTCCGCATCAATGCCCGTAATACAGGGCAGTTTGAAAGAACATTGATTGTGGCGGATGATGATTCATACGTTTCCTATCTGGAAGGTTGTACGGCACCGATGCGTGACGAAAACCAGTTGCATGCCGCCATCGTGGAGATTGTCGTACACGATCGTGCCGAAGTGAAGTACAGCACTGTTCAGAACTGGTATCCGGGTGATGCCGAGGGACGGGGTGGAGTGTATAACTTCGTAACAAAGCGTGGTCACTGCAAAGGTGTGGACAGCAAGTTATCCTGGACGCAGGTTGAAACGGGCTCTGCCATTACCTGGAAGTATCCCTCCTGTATTCTGACAGGCGATAATTCTACGGCTGAATTCTATAGTGTAGCCGTTACTAATCACTATCAACAAGCAGATACGGGTACCAAGATGATACATCTCGGAAAGAATACCCGTAGTACGATTGTCAGCAAAGGTATTTCCGCCGGAAAGAGTGAAAACTCTTACCGTGGCTTGGTACGTGTGGCTGCGAAAGCGGATAATGCTCGTAACTATAGCCAGTGTGACTCATTGCTGCTTGGCGATAAATGCGGTGCACACACTTTCCCCTATATGGATATTCACAATGAAACGGCTATTGTAGAGCATGAAGCAACTACCAGCAAGATTAGTGAAGACCAGATATTTTATTGCAACCAACGAGGTATATCCACAGAAGATGCCGTCGGCTTGATCGTAAACGGTTACGCCAAGGAAGTGCTCAACAAGCTACCTATGGAATTTGCCGTAGAAGCGCAGAAACTGCTGGCAATCTCGCTGGAAGGAAGCGTGGGATAAATGAAGAGTTAAGAATGAAGAATGAAAAATTAAAATAGAACAATGAAGAGTTAGGAATGAAGATGCAAAAGAAATTCTTCATTCTTAATTCTTCATTCTTAATTTTAAAGATTATGTTAGAAATAAAAGACCTATATGCCAGTATCAATGGCAAAGAAATATTGAAAGGTATCAACCTGACTATTCGTGACGGTGAGGTACATGCGCTGATGGGACAGAATGGTGCCGGAAAGAGTACGTTGAGCAATGTCTTGGTAGGGCATCCTGCATACGAAGTAACCCGTGGTTCGGTTACTTTCAATGGCAAAGATCTGCTTGCCATGAGTCCTGAAGACCGTGCGCATGAAGGTATTTTCTTGTCTTTCCAGGCTCCGGTCGAAATTCCCGGAGTTTCCATGGTGAACTTTATGCGTGCCGCCGTGAACGAGCAACGCAAGTACCGCCACTTGCCTGCTTTGTCGGCAAGTGAATTCTTGAAGCTGATGCGCGAAAAACGTGCCATTGTGGAGCTGGACAACAAACTGGCGAATCGTAGTGTAAACGAAGGATTCAGTGGTGGTGAGAAGAAGCGTAACGAGATTTTCCAAATGGCTATGTTGGAACCTAGCTTCGCTATCCTCGATGAGACCGACTCCGGTCTTGACGTAGATGCCTTGCGCATCGTAGCCGACGGCTTCAACAAACTAAAGACCCCGCAGACCAGTGCTATGGTAATCACCCACTATCAACGTTTGCTGGATTATCTGAAACCTGACCATGTACACGTATTGATGGGAGGACGTATCGTGAAATCCGGTGGTCCCGAACTGGCTCAGGAGATTGAAGCGCGTGGTTTCGACTGGATCAAGAAAGAAACGGGAGATTTATGATTTATAATTTATGATTTATGAATATGCCGCCTCATGTGCGGTTATGAATTCATAAATCATAGGCGTAATAAATCATAAATCATAAATCATAAATATAGAAATGAGTGTAGAACAACAATACATAGATCTTTTCTCCCAAACCGAGGCTATGATATGCAGGCATAGTACCGAGGTGCTGAATGCTCCCCGTGCTGCTGCGTTTGCCGACTTTGAGCGGCTGGGATTCCCTACCCGCAAACAGGAGAAATACAAATATACGGATATCAGCAAGTTCTTTGAGCCCGATTATGGTTTGAATCTTAACCGGCTGGATATTCCCGTAAACCCTTACGACGTATTCAAGTGCGACGTGCCCAATATGAGTACCGCCCTGTACTTCGTGGTGAACGATGCCTTCTATAACAAGTCCTTGCCTAAGTTTCACCTGCCTGAAGGCGTACTCTTCAGCAGTTTGAGAGAGGTGGCGGAACAACACCCGGAATTGGTGAAGAAATACTACGGTAAGTTGGCCGATACTTCCGAAGACGGAGTGACCGCCTTTAATACCGCCTTCGCGCAAGATGGTGTTTTACTGTATGTGCCGAAGAATGTTGTAGTGGACAAACCCATCCAATTGGTTAATATCTTGCGTGGTGATGTGAACTTCATGGTGAATCGCCGTGTGCTGATTATCCTCGAAGAAGGAGCACAAGTGCGCTTGCTGGCCTGCGATCATGCCATGGACAATGTTAATTTCCTGGCAACCCAAGTAGTCGAAGCATTTGTAGGTGAGAATGCAAACCTCGATTTCTATGAACTGGAAGAAACGCATACCAGCACGGTACGCATCAGCAATATGTATGTGAAGCAGGAAGCCAACAGCAATGTCCTGCTGAACGGGATGACCCTGCACAACGGCACTACCCGTAATACAACCCACGTAGTGCTTGCCGGTGAAGGAGCCAATCTCAACTTCTGCGGCATGGCTATTGCCGACAAGAACCAGCATGTTGATAATAATACCACCATCGACCATGCTGTTGCCAATTGTACCAGCAATGAACTCTTCAAGTATGTGCTCGATGATCAGGCCACCGGTGCTTTTGCCGGATTGGTTTTGGTGCGTCCCGGTGCCCAGCATACCAGTTCCCAGCAAACCAACCGTAATCTTTGTGCCACCCGCGAAGCCCACATGTACACCCAACCGCAGTTGGAAATCTATGCCGACGATGTGAAATGTAGTCATGGTGCTACCGTAGGACAACTCAATGAGAGTGCCTTATTCTACATGCAGCAACGTGGCATCTCTGCCCGTGAGGCACGTCTATTGTTGATGTTTGCTTTCGTCAACGAAGTCATCGACACCATCCGTCTCGATGCTTTGAAGGACCGCTTGCATCTGTTGGTAGAGAAACGCTTCCGTGGCGAACTGAATAAGTGCGAAGGATGCGCCATCTGTAAATAACTTAATAAGGGATATTCTATGTACGACATTCAAAAGATAAGAACCGATTTCCCCATCCTTTCCCGCGAAATCTATGGCAAGCCATTGGTGTATTTCGATAATGGGGCAACGACGCAGAAGCCTCGCCAAGTAATTGATGCCATTACGGATGAGTATTATTCTGTTAACGCCAATGTGCACCGTGGTGTGCATTTCCTATCGCAACAGGCAACGGAATTGCATGAGGCTTCGCGTGAGACGGTTCGACGGTTCATCCATGCCCGCAGCACGAATGAAATCATCTTTACCCGTGGCACAACGGAGAGCATCAACCTGCTTGTTTCCAGCTTCGGCGAAGAGTTTATGAAGGAGGGAGATGAGGTGATTCTTTCTGTGATGGAGCATCATAGCAACATTGTTCCCTGGCAGTTGTTGGCAGCCAAGAGAGGCATTGCGATTAAAGTCATTCCGATGAATGACAAAGGCGAACTTTTGCAGGATGAGTATAAGAAATTGTTTTCCGAACGTACAAAGATCGTTAGTGTAACGCATGTTTCCAATGTGCTGGGTACAGTCAATCCTGTTAAAGAAATGGCTGCTATTGCCCATGCTCAGGGAGTTCCTATCCTTGTGGACGGTGCACAATCCATTCCCCACATGGCTGTGGATGTACAAGACCTTGACGCTGACTTCTATGTCTTCTCCGGACATAAAGTCTATGGCCCTACGGGTGTCGGTGTGCTTTATGGAAAGGCGGAGTGGCTGGACAAGATGCCTCCCTATCAAGGTGGTGGCGAAATGATACAGCATGTCTCCTTTGAACGTACCACCTTCAACGAACTTCCTTTCAAATTTGAAGCCGGTACGCCCGATTATATCGGCACAACCGGATTTGCAAAAGCTTTGGACTATGTATCTGCGCTCGGTATGGATCAGATTGCCGCTCACGAGCACGAATTGACTCAATATGCCATGCGTCGTCTCAAAGAAATACCGGGTATGCGTATCTTTGGCGAAGCGGCAGAGAAGGGAAGCGTTATCTCTTTCTTGGTAGGCGATATCCATCATTTCGATATGGGTACGCTGCTCGACCGTCTCGGCATTGCCGTCCGCACAGGTCATCATTGCGCCCAGCCATTGATGCAACGTCTTGGCATTGAAGGAACCGTACGTGCTTCTTTCGGACTTTATAATACAAAAGAAGAAGTAGATAAACTAGTGGCAGGTATCGAACGTGTCAGCAAGATGTTTTAATGAATATGGGAAAAGTGCACGAAGCTGCAACTTTCCCGTATCTGTGTGCGTCCAATAAATGCAAATAACTTAAAGAAGTAAAGACATGTTAGTAACAACAACTCCAGCTATTGAGGGGGCACGTATCACCCGCTATTACGGTATCGTATCCGGCGAGACGATTATCGGTGCCAATGTATTCCGTGATTTCTTTGCCAGCATCCGCGATGTAGTAGGTGGGCGAAGCGGTTCTTACGAAGAAGTTTTGCGTGAAGCAAAAGATATTGCCTTACAAGAAATGCAAGAACAAGCACGTCGATTAGGTGCCAATGCCGTGATAGGTGTTGACCTTGATTATGAAACAGTAGGAAGTAGCGGAAGTATGCTGATGGTGACTGCTTGCGGCACTGCGGTGACGGTAGAATAAGCTTTTTTACATTGACATTTCATAAGGCAGGCATCCGATCTGAGGTAATACTTGGGCTCGGGTGCCTGTTTTTATATACTTCTTATTCGAATTGCAATCAGCTTGTTCGCCAGGTTAAATTTAGCCGAAAATACATGCAAAACAGCCGGACGTAACCATGAGAGAATAAAATGTAACACTCCCGATGAAATAGGTAACATAGCATTAAGTATTTGAAAGTTTTTCTTTCGCTATAATCCTTCTAATCCATTATTTTTGTACCCACTGATATTCCTATTCCTGACAAGACAGATATCGGCATTTCAATCAAAACATATTTAATATTATACTAACATGAACAGAAAACTTCGTTTGCTCTTTGGGATCGGTAGCTTTTGTCTTTGCCTTCCCGTATTCGCTCAATTTCCTTACCAAAATCCGGACTTATCACCGGAGAAGCGTGCTAATGATCTACTCAGTCGTCTGACGTTGGATGAAAAAGTCCTGTTAATGCAGAACACTTCCCCCGCCATTCCACGCTTGGGAATAAAAGCCTATGACTGGTGGAACGAGGCTCTGCATGGTGTGGGACGTGCCGGATTGGCTACTGTTTTTCCCCAATCCATTGGCATGGGGGCTTCTTTCAACAATGAGCTGTTGCTTCAAGTCTTTACCGCTGTTTCCGATGAAGCTCGTGCTAAGTCCACCCAGTTCAGTAAAAATGGAGAGTTGCAGCGCTATCAAGGTCTGACAATGTGGACACCTAATATCAACATCTTCCGTGATCCACGATGGGGACGCGGACAAGAAACCTACGGTGAAGACCCCTATCTGACAGCTCAAATGGGTATGGC
>JAEXAJ010000101.1 GCA_023458215.1 Bacteroidota bacterium | reverse complement strand
CTTTTAAGTCGTGGAAATAATGTATTTAGGCAAATGACTAAACAAGCAATATGGATTGATGACGATAATCTTAATATGAAGTATACGGAAAGTGAAATGCCTGATAACAAAACTTCTGAAGAAGCCACTATGCCCCCCCCCATTGCTACCCCAATTTCTCCTGCCGAAGAATCTATTATATATAAGATGTATAAGGATGAAAAGGAAGAGAAGGAAAGATTGGTAAAGGAGAAGGAATCCAAGATCGACCACCTCCAGTCCGAACTCCGTGCTATGACCGCAGAACTTGCCGCCATGAAAGCCCAGCACTCTCAATCTCAGAATAAGGAGTCTGACCATCACACGAAGATAAGCGAAGTCATCGAGAATTTTACCTCCGATTCATCTGGCGACTATGGCGAAGGCTACCCACTCACGAAAGAGCCTACTTCCTCAAAGAGATCATCGGCTGGGAAAATATAATCGTATTACTAATCAAGCTACTTAGCAATACGTAGCATTCAAACGACAATTAACAACTATTTAAATCATAATATTATGTTTGTACAAGCCATAGAAAGAGTTTCAGAATTTGTGCGTCCCATATATATAATATGTCGCTATTTAGGAAGCACAGAGGTAGACTCTGGCACCGCAACCTTCTTTTTTGTGAATGATCAAGGATATGCTCTCATGTGTTGCCACACTTTTGAAAATATAAAAGATTACGCAAAGAGCTTTGAACAGTACGAGTTATACAAGCAATATCTCGAAGATGCTCCAAAACATGGAAAAAAGAGAGATGAATACATAAAATCGCTGTATAAACAGACATATAATGGAAATGACACCATACAACTCAATATACGCTTCAAAGACAAATTCAAGGAGATAAAATTTATAGATGCCTATCCGCAAGAAGATCTCCTGTTAGTTCAGTTTGTCGACATAAAAGGAATTGACGGAATTGCGCCCATATTCAAAAAAGAAACATCTGATATTAAGGAAGGAAAACATTTGTGCCAAAGCGGATTTGCCTTTTCTTATTTCGATAACTATAGATACAACAAGGGTACAGACAGAATTGAATGGACTAACGAAGGTATTATAGATTCTAAACCATTCAATGTTGATGGAATGGTGGCTCGCAAGTTAGGGGGGCAATTAACAATGACCACTCCTGGATATGATGGTATGAGTGGAGGACCGGTATTTGATGAAGACGGGTGTATTTGCGGAATGCAACATCACGTCATACATGAATATACAAATTTTGATTGCGATAGAGTCCCGATATGGCATAATACCAAGAAACATGAAGTTACTCAATATCCATTTGCACATTTTGCACAATGTACAGCAGTTGATACCATGAAAAATATATTAAGAAAAAACAAAGTGGATTTCATGGAGGGCTAATCGGTTAAGCCCAGTTGTTCAGCCAATTCATATGCGTAATCAATAGCTTTCTTGATATTGTCCTTGATTTTTTTATCAGGTGCTAATGTTATCAATGCAGGTAAAACCGAAATGGCAATTTCCTGTACAGTGTGCACTACCTCCAATTCTTTATGAGTATAAAGGAACTCAATTTCTTTCTTGGAATATTTCATGCCGGATATTTCATAGTAAGTTTCGCGACCAGCCTGAATAGACTCCACTCTATTGGTATATATAACCTCTCCTGTTTTATTAATTAGAATCCACATAGACTTTAAAATTAATGCTCCCGGCACAATCACCGGGAGCGTTTTCCATCAACAATCCATCAATAACCTTAATCTCCGCACGTTTTATCCCTCAGTCGGAGTCCTGATCAACGGGAACGTTACCAACACCTTCAATAAACTTTGTGGCAGGAACAAGGCTCGAACTTGTGACCTCATGGGTATGAACCATGCGAGCTACCTACTGCTCTATCCTGCGATATTTAGCGCCGCGCGCACGTTTACGTCGCTAAAATACCACTTATTCCGCTAATAGATACTACAAATCAATCACTTATGCAAGCTTTGTAATCTCAACACTTCTAAAAACGACTATATTATCCCCCTATAAATATTCATTAAAACACCATAAAACACCAGTTCAAAAGAAACATCATACCTAAAACACTCTTTTTTTTAAGGTGAAATCGTAAGTCCATTTTAAACCAAAGTAAACGATATGGACATTATCGTAAGTCCATTTAGGTAAGTCCATTGGTAAGTCCATTCCATTATTTAACACTTCCTCACTTCATTGATCACCAACAAAGATTTCTCTATCCACTAATTTCGGATCATCCAAATAAGGAGGCTGTTTAAACGCTCTAAACAGTACGTATTTTTAGCCCAAATACTTCTATATAATTATTATTTAGAATATCTTTGCATTAGAAACTTCTAAATAGCAACAATATGACTAAGGTTATTCACGTACATTTGATTTTTGAGAAGAAAGACTATTATTTCGGTAGCATCAGTGCTATCTATACCGTTCTAAACGAGGCTCAAATAGGCATAAAACAAAGCACCTTGCTCCATGCCGGCCTATACGATGGAGGTGTCAAGATAACCCAGAGAGCCATTATCAGGCAGTCTCATCTTATCCGCAGTACCCAAGAGTAGCCTAACTGTCATACATAGAAAAAGGGCTGAATTACGCCTCAAAAAGCATCAATTCAGCCCTCGTTTTATCTCAATGTAACATTCAACCGTTTAAAAGCCCATCATATTCCATTCAAATGTAACACTCCTGTCCCATAATGTAACAAATCGTTTTGTATTCGGCATTCCATCTCAATCGTCCCCAAACCCTTTGTGCATCGGCATTTCAGTGTGATCCCAACCTCTCATTGTTTACATACAATTCGTTCTGTGCCCCTTATGTGTGCGCGACATGATACGACCTCTTTTTGATTGCTTGTTGAATTCGACTGTTAAAAAGGCCATGCCAAAAGGTTATCACCTTTCTGACATGGCCTTATAAAAAAACTAATCCCTATATTACCCTA
>JAEXAJ010000100.1 GCA_023458215.1 Bacteroidota bacterium | reverse complement strand
GCCAATCATGGCCTTCTTTCCGGTAATTTGACAAATCTTTGACATTTCTATCTTTATTTTATAGTTTTCTTCTATACTTCTTTCAAACAGAGCGCAAAGTAAGTACTTTTATCGTTACCAAACAAGTATTTCATAAAATAATTCATTGTATGATAGCATTTTTTCCTTATTTCAAGCTGTTTCGAAGCAGCAAAAGAGCATTCTGAATAGCATTTTGTACATTTCCCAATCTTCCGGAATCTCCTTCCTGCTTCATAGTAACGATTTCATTTTTATAGGCAGCGGCAATCCAAACAGTACCTACCGGCTTCTCTGGCGTTCCACCACCAGGGCCCGCAATGCCCGATGTTGCAACCGCACAATCCGTTTTCAGCGTTTTCATCGCACCTTTCACCATTTCGATCACCGTTTCACGACTTACCGCCCCATGTCTTTCTAAGGTTTCGGCAGATACATGGAGCAAAGACATCTTAACTTCATTGGAGTATGCCACAATGCCTCCATTAAAGTATTCTGAACTACCCGGAACAGATGTTATCAAGGAGGCAATTCCCCCACCGGTACAACTTTCTGCGGTGGAAAGGGACAATTTCTTTGATTTCAGCAGTAATCCGACTTCTTCTTCCAGTTTCATACCTTATTATATATAGGTTTATTTTAAAGTTACCCGTGAATAAGCAGGCGCATCCATTGGACAGTAGTCTTTATCCAGATACTTAAAGTAGCCAGTAATAGCGATCATAGCGGCATTATCGGTAGTATAACTGAATTTCGGAATAAAGATATTCCAACCATATTTTTCAGCATGTTCACGGAATGAATTACGCAATCCATTATTAGCCGAGACACCACCCGCAACTGCCACTTCCTTTATTTTATATTCTTTGGCTGCTTTACGCAATTTATCCATCAAAATATCCACAACAGTCGCTTCCAATGAAGCAGCCAAATCCACCTTATGATTTTCGATGAAATCGGGGTCTTCCTTCAACCAGTCTCTCAAAGAATAGAGAAAAGATGTCTTTAACCCGCTAAAACTGTAATCCAAACCCGGAATATGCGGTTTACTGAAGGTAAAAGCCCTCGGGTTACCCTGACGCGCCAACTTATCAATTATCGGTCCACCCGGATATCCCAATCCCATAACTTTGGAACATTTATCTATTGCTTCACCGGCAGCATCATCAATAGTTTGGCCTAATATTTCCATATCATTATAGGCTTTCACCAAAATGATTTGGGAGTTTCCACCAGAAACTAACAGACAAAGGAAAGGAAAGTTAGGTTGAACATTCTCCTCGCCTTCGGCTTTAATAAAATGAGCTAACACATGTCCTGTCAAATGATTAACATCAATCATAGGAACACCTAAAGAACGGGCAAATCCTTTTGCAAACGATACACCGACCAGCAAAGATCCCATAAGACCGGGACCGCGTGTAAATGCCACAGCGCTCAGTTCTTCTTTTGTTATCCCGGCGCGTTTCAGTGCTTCATGCACTACCGGAACAATATTTTGCTGATGAGCACGAGAAGCAAGTTCAGGTACTACACCACCATACGCTTCGTGTACAGCTTGACTGGACACTACATTCGAAAGCAGATAGCCATCCTTGATAACAGCAGCAGAAGTGTCGTCACAAGAAGATTCTATTCCTAAGATTATTGTACTCATAGTGTTTTTTACGTTTAAACGGTGCAAAAGTAGTGATAAAAGTAGGATTGATAACGTATAATTTCATATTTTTGTTGGCTAATTATAAAAAACGCCTATCAGAAAACTAAAAAAAACAGTACGTTGGGTACTCGGTATCGTTCTGGGACTGTATATCGGTACTATTTTGTTGCTGAACATTCCTTATGTCCAGCGGCAAATATCTGTACTTGTAGCGGAAGAATTAACTTCCGTATTAGGCAGTAGCCTTACTATCGGACGTGTTAACATAGGGCTGCTGAATCGTATCATTATCGACGATCTACTGTTAAACGACCAATCGGGAAAAGAAATGCTGAAAGTTACACGCCTTTCGGCTAAATTTGATTTTATCCCCCTATTCAACGGCAAAATATCTATCAGCAATGTACAGTTGTTCGGCTTCAACATTAACCTGGAAAAGAAAACGCCTGAATCCCGACCTAATTTCCAATTTGTACTCGATGCTTTTGCTTCTAAGGATACCATTCAAAAGAAAAGTAATCTCGACCTCCGTATCAATTCTTTGCTAATTCGCCGTGGAAAAGTATCATACGATGTGCTTTCTGAAGAAGAAACTCCCGGAAAATTCAATCCCCAACATATACGTTTGCGTAATATAATCGCTAATATTTCCTTGAAAGCTTTGCAAAGCGACTCTATTAATGCCGCCATCAAGCGTATGAGTATAGAAGAAGAACATTCCGGTTTTGAATTGAAAAAGCTAAGCTTGAAGATCATTGGCAATAACCAAAGAATGAGGATTGAAAACTTTGCCATTGACCTGCCGCACACTTCACTGGCAATGGACACTATCCGTATGGATTATGACAGCTTGGGTGCTTTTAAGAATTTTGCCCATGACGTACGTTTCTCATTCCGCATGCTACCTTCTCAAATTACTTTGCAAGATATATCTGCTTTTGTACCGGCTTTCACTCCCTTCAAAGAAAGACTGCAAATAGAAGTAGAAACAAATGGAACCATCAATCGGTTGAATTGCCCCCGTCTTTCCATCTCCTCAGGCAATCATTTTCATCTCAGAGGGGATGTGTCTTTGCAAGATTTGTCGCATCCGGAAGATGCATACGTGTTTGGCAACTTATCAAGTCTATATGCCGATCCGGAAGGAATTGCCTTCTTTGTCAGAAATTTGAGTAAAAACTATGAGGGAGTGCCTCCGATACTTGAACATTTAGGAACAATTTCGTTTCGCGGAGAAGTATCGGGTTACTTCACAGACCTCGTTACTTACGGGCAGATACGTACTGACATCGGTAGTATAAAAACCGACGTCAAATTAAGTTCCAACAAGGAGAAAGGGTATTTTGCCTATTCCGGAGCAGTGAAAACGGAGAATTTTGAACTTGGAAAAATGTTGGACAACGATAAATTCGACAAGGTTACATTCAACTTGGATGTTAACGGTAGTCATTACGAAAATCACTACCCCTCTGTTATATTAAAAGGATTAGTATCTTCCATAGATTACAGCGATTATACTTATGAAAACATCAATTTGGACGGAGAATACAAACAAGGTGGTTTTACCGGAAAGGTATCGCTGGACGATCCTAACGGTTCAGTGATACTGAATGGTACTATCAATGCCTCCAGCCAAATACCGACCTTCAATTTCTATGCAAATATCAGTCACATCCGCCTGCACGACCTTCATTTGACACCGAAATATGAAGATACTGAAATATCCGTCAAGATCAAAGCCGATTTCACCGGAGGATCAATAGACGATATGAATGGTGAAATAAACATCGATAGTCTTCAATTCACCGCACCGGACAAACAATATTTCCTTGATAACTTTAAAATAGCTGCCTGTCCCAAAGGTGAACACCAAAAACAACTGACCATTACCTCCAATTTTTTACAGGGAAGCATTGAAGGAGACTATTCTTATCGTACCTTGCCCATCAGCGTGCTCAATATCATGCGACGTTATATTCCTGCTTTGATCCTACCGGACAAAAAGCCGATAGAAACACAAAACAACTTCAATTTTGACCTGCACATATACGATACGGAACTGTTATCTACCGTATTCCAAATTCCGCTTAAAGTATATACCCACTCCACGCTTAAAGGATATTTTAACGACAAAGCCCAGCGTCTCCGTGTAGAAGGTTATTTCCCTCGTCTACGCTATGAAGATAAGTATATAGAATCGGGAATGATACTCTGTGAAAATCCGGGCGACCAATTCCATACCCGCTTGCGTTTCAATAATCGAAAATCAAGCGGTGCAGTCAATGTAGCTTTGGAGGCACAAGCCAAAAATGACAGTATTCAAACAACATTGAATTGGGGAAACAGCAGTACCGTAACCTATAGTGGCAAACTTTCGGCTTTAACCCACTTTATCCGTGAGTCTAAAGATGTAAAAGGGCTCTCGCAATCGAGCAAAAAAGAAAAAAATGCATTGAAAACGGTTATCGATATTCAGCCTACCAATATTATTTTGAATGATACACTTTGGAATATCCATCCCTCACAAGTGGTGCTTGATTCGGGAAAAGTGCATATCAAAGACTTCTATTTCAGCCATAAAGAGCGTCATTTGCGTATTGATGGTGTTCTATCTAAATCTCCCCAAGATACAGTCAGACTTGATTTACAAGACATCAATATAGGATATGTATTTGATATAGCAGACCTTGGCGTGAATTTTAAAGGAGAAGCTACCGGTCCGGCATTTGCCAGCGGGGTAATGGAAAAACCTGTAATGAGCACCAATCTGTTTATCCGCAATCTGGGACTGAACGACGGATTACTTGGCGACGCTAATATTCATGGAGAATGGCATCACGATGTAAAAGGAATCTATCTGGATGCCCATATCCGTGAAAAAGACATTGCCAAAAGTCATGTACATGGTTACATATATCCGCTTAAACCCACCAGCGCACTAGATTTGCAGATTGAAGCAGACAGCACCAACCTGAAGTTTATACATCACTATATGAGCAGTATCACGCCCGAGTTTAACGGCCGTGCCACCGGTCATGTTCATTTCTATGGCAAATTCAAGGCTTTGACTATGGAAGGGCGTGTATTTGGTGACGCTTCGATGAAAGTGGATGTTCTAAATACTACATTTTCTGTAAAAGACAGCATTTATATTGAGCCGGGCGGACTCACCTTTAAGAACAATCGCATTTTTGACACTCAAGGACACCAAGGCAGGGTGAACGGATATCTCCACTATCAGCATTTCAAAAATTTGGAGTATCGGTTCAATTTCAACGTCAACAATATGCTGGTCATGAATACAAAAGAATCCCATGACGTCCCCTTCTTTGGTACAGTATACGGTACGGGAAGTGCCACCATTGCAGGAAATGTTCTCGAAGGTGTAAACATTGACGTAGCAATGACTACCAATCGCAATACGAACTTTACCTATATTAAAGATAATGTAACTTCTGCCGTTAGTAACCAATTTATCAGGTTTGTAGACAAAACCCCACATCGTGCCGTACAGGATTCCGTTCGTCTTTCCGACTTCGAAATCGCACAGAAAGAAGTAGAAGAAGAAAAAGAAAGTGACACGGATATTCGTTTGAACCTTTTGGTAGATGCTACTCCCGATGCCACCATGAAAATCATCATGGATCCTATTGCAGGCGATTATATCAGCGGAAGAGGCACCGGAAATATTCGTACTGAATTCTACAATAAGGGAGATGTGAAAATGTTCGGTAACTATCGGATTAGCCAAGGTATCTATAAATTCAGCTTGCAAGAGGTGATCCGTAAAGATTTTATCATTAAAGACGGAAGTACCATCGCTTTCAATGGCAACCCGCTTGATGCAAATCTCGACATAAAAGCCAGCTATACAGTCAATTCGGCTTCGCTAAACGACCTGATGCCCTCTAGCGCCGTTACTTCTGACTTTATAGGTCAGACTAATGTCAAAGTAAACTGTATCATGGACTTAACCGGACAATTGACTTCGCCCAACATCAAACTGGATATTGAACTGCCTAACGAGCGTGATGAAATTCAGTCTATCGTCCGTAACTATATCTCGACTGACGAGCAAATGAACATGCAGATACTCTACTTACTGGGAATCGGTAAATTCTACACTCCTGAATACACGGATGCTACGCAAAGCTCTAATATGATGACCAGCGTACTTTCATCCACCCTTTCGGGACAATTGAATAATGCTCTCTCGCATATTGTAGACAATAATAATTGGAATATCGGTACCAACCTAAGTACCGGTGAAAAGGGATGGACGGATGTAGAATTTGAAGGTATATTGTCCGGGCAGTTATTAAACAACCGACTGATTATCAACGGAAACTTCGGTTATCGTGACAACCCGATGGCAAACACAAACTTTGTAGGTGATTTCGAGGCGGAATGGCTTGTCAACCGTACCGGTGATATCCGACTGAAAGCATACAATGAAACGAACGACCGCTATTACACCCGAACAAACCTGACAACGCAAGGCATCGGCATTATTTTCAAGAAAGACTTCAATAAATGGAGCGAACTACTTTTCTGGAATAAGTGGAAACTCAGAAAACTGGAAAAAGCACAAGCTTCAAAGGATACTATTCCTAACCATAGGGAGGCACTTCCCGAAGCAAAATCAAAGCGTGAGAGAAAAAAGGAATAATAGTAATTTTCTAGTGAAAGAAATAAGTTAATATCGTGTTTACACTATATACGCACAATGCAAATACAATACTAACTTATTATTATATTATATATTAGTAGTTCCAAAAAAAACTTCCTATTAACAAGATATAGAGCCTATATTTTTAGCATACAAATCGTCAATAATACCATCTGCCAAACCGATAACCGGAACATGAATATATTCTGCTTTGACAATTCCTGCAACTGTCAGAAATATTTCAGCGGCTGGTATAATAACGTCGGCACGGTCGGCTTTCAAACTAAATGCTTCCATACGCTGTTCCGGAGTAAGAGGTTTCAGTTCGTCATACAATGCCTGCAAAGAAGTGACGGGTAAATGCAATTTCTTCTTGTCCTTCTTGCTGGCAAGACGATAGAGTTTATTAATGTTACCTCCACTACCTATTATATTAATATCCTGATATTCAGCAGAGAGTTTTGCAAGATCTTCCTTCATCAACTGCCAGCTTTCCTCCTTTACGGCATTGCTCAGCATACGAACCGTACCAATATTGTATGAATAAGATTTTACCAGCTCTCCGTTGACCATTAAGTTTATCTCCGTGCTGCCACCGCCAACGTCCACATATATATAGTTGCCTACACTATCTTCCATACACTCTACATGATTATTGTATATGGTACGCGCTTCTTCTTGCCCGTCGATAACCTCAATCTGGATGCCTGTATCTTTTAATATTTTCTTTATAACAGACTTTCCATTTTTAGCATCGCGCATGGCAGAAGTGGCACACGCCCGATAGTCTGTCACATCGTAAATCTTCATCAATTGACGAAAAGCCTTCATCAGTCGACGCAACTTTACCGCTTTCACATCAGAAACGACTCCCAAAGAGAATACATCAAAGCCTAACCGTAATGGAACACGCAGCAACAACACTTTGGATAGAGGCTTATTCTCTAAATTCCCATCCTCCTTGACTTTCTTAATCAGCAACCGCACGGCATTGGTACCAATGTCTATAGCAGCATAACATTTGTCATTCATAATTTGTAATGTTTATATAGTTCTTCTTGCGAACGGAAAGGCACATCATTATCCGTGGTCCAAGGACGGTTTTCGCCCGTTCCATCCACAATACTTCCTTGACAATTATCACGAAGACCGTAATCTATCACCGTCCATAAATCTTCTTTTATCCGAGGGTCGTAAACCGGCGCAATTACCTCTACCCTATTATCCAGATTGCGTGGCATCCAGTCTGCCGAGCCGATAAAGGTTTTATTCTCTCCACCGGCAGCAAAGATAAAGATGCGCGAATGCTCCAAATAGCGGTCGATAATTCCATTAATACGTATCGTTTCGCTCACACCGGGAATACCTGTTATTAAGGAGCAATTGCCACGCACTAACAAGTCGATTGGAACACCGTTTGCCGATGCCTCGTAGAGCTTCTTGACAATAGCGATATCCGTAACGTGGTTTACTTTGACACGGATGTAAGCAGGCTTACCGGCTTGTTTATTCTTAATTTCATCGTTTATGAGCTTGATGAATTTTGTCTTCATCTCATTGGGAGATACCAGCAACTCCTTAAACTGAACCGGAGAATAAGGCTTCTCTATGAAAGTGAACACAGAATGTATCTCGTTAACCACGTTGCGGGCAGCAGTCATCAGCAGATAATCGGTGTACATACGAGCATTTCCTTCATGGAAGTTCCCCGTGCTGATACATGCGATGTCATTTCCGGTTTTCATACTGATATGCGTAGTCTTTGAGTGGACTTTCAAACCCTCGACTCCAAAGATGACACGGATACCTGCTTCCTGCATCTTCTTTGACCAACCGATGTTGGAAGCTTCGTCAAAACGAGCCAAAAGCTCAATCACCACCGTTACTTTCTTACCATTACGAGCGGCACAAATAAGGGCTTTCACTACCTTAGAATCTTTGGCAAGACGGTAAAGGGTGGTTTTGATGCTCTTTACCTCTTTACTGATAGCCGCTTCCTGCAATACACGAATGTAATAATCGAAGCTATGATAAGGCACATGTATAAAGCGATCCCCTTTCTGAATCAGCTTTAAGAGGCTTTCACCGCTTTTCAGTTCCGGTTTTACAATAGGGGCCCATACCGGGAATTTCAAATCCTTCCGCCCACAGTCGGGAAAAGACATTAAATCCTTGTGATTGTGATATCGTCCGCCATTGATCACTGTATCCAGTTTATCAAGGTTCAGTTTATTCATAACACGCTTCAGTAAATCCTTCGGCATTTCAGCATCGTATATAACCCGCAAAGCATCGCCTTTCTTGCGGCTTTTCACTCCTTTGGATATTTTTTGAAGAATGCCGTTGCGAGGGTCATTGTCTATCTCCATTTCAGCATCTTTCGTAAACTTGAATGCATAGGCCTTGAAAGATTGATAATTCAGCCCGGAGAAAATCATCGGCAAACAGTAACGGATCACATCATCCAAATACATCAGATAGTTTTTGCCATCTTTGTCGGGCAAGCGCACAAAGCGCCCACATTCGGCAACCGGAAGAGTAATCAGCGCATATTCAAAGCTCTTCTTACCGGCAGCCTGCATCTTGACGGCCAGGTGGATGTTTTCGTCCGTCTCATCCGTCAACTGTTTTACTGCCCGAAGCCAAACGGGACTTATAAATCCACTCAGCTTCTGACTATAGACTTGACAAACAAAAGCCTGTTGTTCTTCATCCAACTCGTCTTCTTTCAACAAAAAGATATTTTCCTCACGTAGTAAGCGGGTGACTTCGTGAATGGCATTTTCGTATTCTTTGGAATACTTATTGTTGAGTTTGGTAATCTGCTTGATAAGCCGGATGGCACTCTCCCGCTCCGCAACCAGCCGCCGGTCTTTGCACTCGGCAATACGGCTCAGTGTTGCCATGCGGACACGGAAAAACTCATCCAAGTTATTGGAATAAATACCCAGGAACACCAATCTCTCCAATAAAGGCACCTGCGGCCTGGTGGCTTGCTGCAAAATGCGATGGTTAAAGTACATCCAACTCAAATCGCGGTCTAAGTAGGCTTCTGATAAAATTTTCTTGTCAGTCATATTTCATTAAAACTATCTATATTTTTGGGGAGATGAGAGAAATATCCCTATTACAGCGCCATATCGGGCATATTGGAATAAGAGTATGGAAATGCCGGTGCAGGATAGTGTACCAAAGACAAGCCCAGCTCTATATTACGCATAATACGCCAATCACAGCTATGCACCCAATATCGGAACGAGATATCCGGCTGATGATTTTTTGAGAAATCCAACAGATTTTCCAAATCAAAGGCATCGGCTACGATTCCGGCACCGGTTCGGGCAGCATCGTAAGCATTGCAGTCTTGCTCGATATGAGCCGGCACCATCAGTAGCGGTTTGCCCAAATACATCGCTTCACAAACAGATTCAAAACCAGCTGTGGTAGCATAGGCTCTACAGCCGGACATATAGCGCAGAAACTTTAAATCATCTAATTGGTGAAAGCTTAAAGTTTCGTCAATTTGGCAAACCTCATCCTCATCCTGCTTGTCCCAAAAGAAATGAAGGGGTACATCAGGATGATCTTTATGCCAGTTTTTGATATTCTCACCAAAACCGGCATTTACCATATAGCCGTGCAAATAATCTCCCTTCGTGCTTTCGCAAGATAGAACTTCCTTACGTAGCAATGGAGGCACTACCCGGATGTGGGCTTCTTCGTCATCATCCATTGCACGGAAAGACAAAGCCAGCTTTTCGTTGGCACCGATGCAGGTAAGGCGCGTAAAGAAGCGAAGCAACCACAAGTTAACCCCATTTTTTTCGGGAAACTCAAAGTCGCGATGCAAGAAGAGATATTGATGTCCGATACTGATTTGAGGTGCCGAAGGCCGGAACAGCAGGTAAGTCAATCCCGTAAGCAACTCATAAAAGTTTAAGACCAGTTCGGCACCGGTCTCTTCAATCCGACGGCTTATATAGTGCATGCTTTGAAGGTAGGCAGGTAATTTCAACACATTATATGCTACGCTCCGTGATAAGCTGACCCGCTTATTGGCAGGCGTAGGCAGGAAGTTGGGACTCAGAAAGCGTTTCACCGGAGCCTGGATGCTGCGGTTAAAGAAACCGGGTAAATGGCGTGAATTACTTTTTCCTACCAACACCTCTACTACCTCATGACCGTTACGGCGTAACAAGTCTTCCATTGTGATGGCTTGGGTGAGATGCCCCCGCCCTTCTCCTTGAACAATAAACAGTACTTTCATAAGTTCTATGTTTTAGTTATGAAGCAACTGAAACACTTTCAGCATGCGCATCGGCCAACCTCTCGTCAAAGCGGAAGATATTCCAGTTTCCATTTTCATCTTCTGTCAATGCTGATAGTGATTCTACCCAATCACCGGAATTCAAATAATGAATATCGCCGTAGTAAAGGTTAGCAGGATGATGGATATGTCCGCATATCACTCCGTCGCACTTGCGAGCTTGAGCAAACCTTACCAATTCTTTTTCGAAATCCGACACGTATGAAACAGCAGACTTTACTTTTTGTTTAATGGCTTGTGACAAAGAATAGTAAGGCAGTCCTTTACGGGTGCGATAATTATTATAAATCCGGTTTAACCACAGCAGGAAATCATATCCCGCACCCCCTAGTTGCGCCAACCATTTCATCTGGGTTGTCACAGTGTCGAAAATGTCTCCATGGGTTACATAGTAGCGCTTGCCATGAGTCTCATGAATAAAGTCTTTCACGATTTTAACATTATAGAAGGTCATGGGAGCAAGACTATCTAAAAAATCATCATGGTTTCCACGAACATAGATAACTTCTGTACCTTGTTTTTCCATCATTTTCATAATGACTTTGAAAAAGTCGGTATGTTTGGACTGCCATTTACGAGTGCCTCCCCTCTTCAAAGCCCACCCATCAATGATATCACCATTGAGTATCAATCTCTTGCAGTTGACTGATTTTAAAAAGTTACTGACTTCCACAGTTTTAGAGTGCGATGTGCCTAAATGAATGTCTGAAAGCACAATGGTAGAATAAAATTTACGTAAACGCATAGTATTGCTATTTTTGTTGATACAAATGTCGCACTTCCGTGTTACGTCAAGATGTAAAAGATATGACAATTCTGTTATAAAAAAAGCCACACCGGTATCTCACAGGTATGACTTCAAGAGAATCTATGGAATAAATACGTAAAAAAGATAAATTTGTTCGTGTGTAAAATCAGAGCATCAGACAAATTCTTCAACCATATACATATCACTGACAAAATCGTCAACAATCAGTTCCAGATTATCGCAAGCTTCGTCGGGTGTTTCGCCGTAAGCACTGCATAATAAGTTATTCATAAAATAAGCATTAAATCCACCGCCGGCTGCCGCCTCTACGGTGTAGTCATTTTTGTTCAGTTTCATATTCGTTCTCCTTTATTTTTTTTACGTTGCAAAGATGAGAGGAAGTTGTTTCAAAAAAATGTATAAGGAGTTACAATACTATAACTTTATTCATTTCTTTCGTCATCACTCTCTATGATATTCGATAGAGTGATATTTTCTAACGCTTCAAAAGGATTTCTTCTGGAAGTACAACCGCTCATTTCACAATGTTCGCAATGTCTCATCATGCACGGGTCCGAATGAATGGAGATTTGAATTTTATCAGATAAGTTAGATATCAATGCAGTTTTCAGATTATCACAAGCTTGATGGCTTTCTATAATATTATAATACCATGGTAGAGTTAAATCGCAGTCTATGTAGAGAAAACTACCATATTTTATGGCTTTAGTGTTATGTACATCAATCCAATCGGGTTGGCGATTTTCGTTAATGCTTTGTGCCATGTTGTTCAATACTTCATCATCTGCTTTATCTAAAAGGTTAGCAATCGTTTTTCTCAAAATTGAGATACCTGTCAGAATAATAATTCCACCAAATACTAAAGCAAGCGCACTATCTATCCAAGTAATCCTTGTATAATATAGTAATAACAGGCCTACCACAAGACCTATAGTAGAATAGGTATCCGATTGTAAATGTTTTCCTCCTGCAACCAGTGCGATAGACTGATATTTCTTTCCCATCCTGATACTATACCATCCCATCAGGTAATTCATCAACCCAGCAATAGCGATTACCCAAATACCAAAATCCAGCTTTTCTATTTCGGCAGGTGAAAACAACCGTTTTACTCCTTCGTAGATAATCAATCCTCCCGCAATGAAAATAAGCAAACCTTCAATAGACGCAGAAATAAGCTCCATCTTTCCGTGTCCAAAAGGATGTTCTTTATCTTTGGGACGTGAAGCCCAGTGTATGCTGTAGAGACTGATGAATCCGGCAACAACATTCACAATACTTTCCATGGCATCAGTCAGAATACCTACAGAGTTAGTAATATAAAAAGCTATGAATTTGCCAACAAGTATAAGTACGGATACAGTTACGATCCAACGTTGGATTTTCTGTTTCAAAAGATTTTCATCCATAAAAGGTAATAGTTTTTTGGGGGGAATGCTACAAAGGTAATGTTTTCTTATAGAGATGATATGCCTTCCTACTAATTTATACATAGACTAAACAAATAGTACACACCTTTATAAATACAAGAGGGGAGCACTGCCAAGCAAGCCCCCCTCTTGTAATTCAATATTCTTGTTAATAAGAACGTGCAAAAATCACACGGCATTCAGATGGTTTACCGGTAACCATACATTTGCCGGGTTCTTTATCGCCCGGCAAGTAAGAATCCAAAGGAATACAACGGATGGTTGCTTTAGTCTCTTCCTTAATTCTTTCCTCGGTTTCGGCAGTACCGTCCCAATGAGCCAAGATAAAGCCGCCTTCTTCAATCTTTTCCTTGAATTCATCGTAAGTATCTACGCTGATAGTACGGTTGTTACGATAATCAAGGGCTTTCTTGTATATATTTGCCTGAATTTCTTCGAGCAAGTCTCTTACGTATTCTTCAATGCCGTCGCATGTACGAGTTTCTTTCTCTAATGTATCACGACGCATCACTTCCATCGTGTTATTCTCCAAATCACGACCACCCATCACCAAACGTACAGGAACACCCTTCACTTCATAATCGGCAAACTTGAAGCCCGGACGTTTATTGTCAGCATTGTCATACTTCACGGAGATACCCATTGACTTCAGTTTAGCGACAATACCCGCCACTTTCTCGTCAATCTTAGCGAGCATTTCTGCATTCTTGTAGATAGGCACAATCACTACTTGTATCGGAGCCAAGTGCGGAGGCAATACCAAACCGTTATCATCGGAGTGCGTCATAATCAAAGCCCCCATCAGACGGGTAGAAACACCCCAAGAGGTAGCCCATACATACTCTTGCTTATTTTCTTTATTCACAAACTGTACGTCAAATGCTTTGGCAAAGTTCTGACCTAAGAAATGGGAAGTACCGCTCTGCAAAGCTTTACCATCCTGCATCATAGCTTCGATAGTATAAGTATTGAGTGCACCCGCAAAACGCTCGTTAGCGGACTTTACACCTTTCACAACGGGTACTGCCATGTATTTCTCAGCAAACTCGCCATAGACATTCAGCATTCTTACTGCTTCTTCTTCAGCTTCTTCACGAGTAGCATGTGCTGTGTGACCTTCTTGCCACAAAAACTCAGCTGTACGCAAGAACAAACGAGTACGCATTTCCCAACGAAATACGTTTGCCCACTGGTTGCACAAGATAGGCAGGTCACGGTATGAATTGATCCAGTTTTTATAAGTGTTCCAGATGATGGTTTCGGAAGTTGGGCGAATAATCAATTCTTCTTCCAACTTAGCGGCAGGATCTACCACAACTCCACCACCATTGGGGTCGTTCTTCAAACGATAATGCGTTACAACCGCACATTCCTTGGCAAATCCTTCTACGTGTTCTGCCTCACGGCTGAGGAAAGATTTCGGAATAAGCAAGGGGAAATAAGCGTTAACATGTCCCGTTTCCTTGAACATATCGTCCAGTTGACGTTGCATTTTCTCCCAAATAGCATATCCGTAAGGCTTAATCACCATACATCCACGCACAGCCGATTGTTCTGCCAAATCGGCCTTCACTACCAATTCATTGTACCACTGAGAATAGTTCTCACTGCGTTTGGTCAGATCTTTTAATTCTACTGCCATTCTATTTCGTTTTTAAAGTTTTCAATGTTTTCTTCAAATAGAGCGCAAAAGTACAAATTTTGCGTGAAAGTATTTAAATTTCAGGTAGTATTTTGAAAGAATAAGCCAAATCATCGGCAACGGTTTCCGAACTCTACAAAATAGCATCGGCAGCTACAGCAGTTTTTTCTTTTTATTCTGTTGTCGCTATTGTTACATATCTTTTATATTCTCTTTGGTTAATTAGAAATGGCTTATAAATTCTTTTAAGCCGATGGGGATAAACTATATAAGAAAAACAAAGAAGAAGATTGTTAAAACAAGAACAACCTTCAAAGTGTTATAAAATTGACATCAAAGAAATAATAAAAACATGAAAAAGGTATTGGCAATATTAATTCCGATCGTAGCATGCTTCGTTATCGGGTTTACAGCAAGCTATTTTCAACACGATGCTATTAATGAGTGGTATCCATTACTTAATAAATCGAACTTGACACCTCCTAATATCGCATTCCCGATAGCATGGAGCATTATCTATCTGTGTATGGGTATTTCAATAGGAATTATTTATCTCTCAAATTCCAATAAGAAAAAGCAATTAGGCAAGTTATTCTGCATACAATTATTTTTCAATTTTGCATGGAGTATTCTATTCTTCTACTTCCAAAATCCATTATTAGGCCTTGTGGATATTTTGATACTTGATATCTGTGTTAGCATATATGTAGTGAAAAGTTATCCTGTGAAAAGAGTTAGTTCAATCTTATTTTGGCCATATTTAGTTTGGATTTATTTTGCTACCTATTTAAATGGTTACATACTTTTATACAATTAAAGGTGATTCTATTACCTCATATATATTAAAAGTATTTTGGATATAACTGTGCTGCTTGAGCACCTATACCTAACTTTAACGCATTATTCCTTAATGTCGTATCTCTAATATTATTATTAGCATGATCTAATCTTCGCTAATTTAAACTGCAATCAATTCTGCCATATCACATACATTAAAAATGTGAATAAAAATAAGAAATAGGAAAGTCATAAGTAAATAAACTTAATAAGATACTTTGAAACAGTAATCTAAGAAAAAAGCAGTTACAACAAATGTAACTGCTTAATCTTTTCAATCGAGCGGCAAGCGAGGTTCGAACTCGTGACCCTCAGCTTGGGAAGCTGATGCTCTACCAACTGAGCTACTGCCGCAAACTGTTTTAAAACGTTGGCAAAGGTAACAAATTTCTCTTGAAACAGACAAGCGTTTTTCCAATTTATTTTCTACTTTTGCGTATTCTATTAAAGTATAATCAACTATGAATATCGAAGAATTCAGAGAGTACTGCCTTACAATAAAAGGGGCAACAGAAAGCTTTCCTTTCGATGAACACATTCTTGTCTTTAAAGTAATGGGCAAAATGTTCACCTTTGCTTCTTTACGCCCTAAAGAGGGACGATTCTGGGCTAACATGAAATGTAATCCGGAAAAATCAACAGAATTGAGGGAACGCTATGAAGGTATTCTTTGGGGTTACTATTCTGATAAAAAGTATTGGATAACTGTCTATCTGGAAGAGGATGTTCCCGACAACCTGATAAAAGAACTGATCAATCATTCTGTACAAGAAGTTATTCATAAACTACCCAAGAAAAAACAACAAGAGTATCACTTATTGAATGCGGAATAAAAGTGCGTATTCTTTTCAGCCGTATTCCTTGCCACTGCCATAGAATTCATGTACATTTGCCATGCAAAATATCCAGGCATCCATGAAAAGAATCATATTAATCACCGGAGGAGCACGTTCGGGTAAAAGTACATACGCCGAAAAGTTGGCACTCAGCTTCGCTCCCAACCCTGTTTACCTAGCTACGGCACGTATATGGGACGAAGAATTTCACAGGCGGGTAATCCACCATCAGGAACGACGCGGACCGGAATGGACCAACATAGAAGAAGAAAAAGAACTCAGCCGCCACCAGTTGGAAGGTCGCATTATCCTCATAGACTGTATTACATTGTGGTGCACCAACTTCTTTTTCGACTTAAAATCGGACACAGATAAAGCACTTGCTGCCGCTCAAGCAGAATTTGACCGTTTTACGGCACAGGATGCTACCTTTATCTTTGTCACTAACGAAATTGGGCTAGGCGGTACTTCGGACAATGAGATACAACGAAAATTCACCGACATGCAAGGGTGGATGAATCAATATATCGCAGCCCGTGCCGACGAAGTCTTTTTGATGGTATCCGGCATTCCTGTAAAGATTAAATAAACTACTTCAATCATATATAACAAAACAATGAAAACATTTCATATCACCCGTCCCGATGAAGCTATCCGTCCTGCACTCATAGACAAAATCAACAATCTGACAAAACCTAAAGGCTCGTTAGGAACTTTAGAAGAATTGGCACTGCAAATAGGTTTCATCCAACAAACACTCACTCCGACTTTACAACATCCGCAAAACATCATTTTTGCCGCAGATCACGGTATTGTTGAAGAAGGTGTTAGTTTGTCGCCCAAAGAAATCACCTGGCAGCAAATCAGCAATTTCCTGCATGGCGGAGCCGGTGTAAACTTCCTTTGCCGCCAGCATGGATTTACCTTGAAAATTGTAGATGCGGGTGTAGATTATGATCTCCCTTATGATAAAGGTATAATTGACATGAAAGTGCGTAAGGGTACTCGCAGTTATCTGCACGGAGCCGCCATGACAGAAGAAGAAATGGAACTTTGCTTGGAACGTGGCGCAGAAATAGTACGGCGTTGCCACGAAGAAGGTAGCAATGTTCTCAGCTTCGGTGAAATGGGTATCGGAAACACTTCTTCGTCTTCTATGTGGATGACTTGCTTTACCGGGATTCCTTTGGAGCAATGTGTCGGTGCCGGAAGCGGATTGGATCATGCGGGCATTCGCCACAAGTATGAGATATTGAAGCAATCCCTTGATAATTATAAAGGTGATAATTCTCCTCGCGATATTATCCGTTATTTTGGCGGATTGGAAATGGTTATGGCTGTGGGTGCAATGTTGCAAGCTGCCGAATTGAAAATGGTTATTCTTGTAGATGGTTTTATTATGACCAACTGTATATTGGCAGCCGGCAAACTCCACAAAGAAGTACTGGATTATGCTATTTTCGGTCATTGCGGAGATGAATCCGGACATAAATTAATACTTGATTCAATCAATGCTAATCCTTTATTAAACTTAGGATTACGACTTGGAGAAGGAACCGGAGCAATCTGTGCTTATCCTATTGTTGATTCTGCTGTAAGAATGATTAATGAGATGGATAATTTTGCGCATGCCTCCATCACAAAATACTTTTAAGAATTGAGAGATAATACCTGAGCAATGATGAACTTATTAGCGGCATTTATATTTTTCACGCGCCTGCCCTTCTGGAAAATGAAAGAAGTTTCGGCAGAATGCTTTAAACACGTAGTACCTTATTGGTCACTGGTAGGATGGCTGACAGGAGGTATAATGGCAGGCGTTCTGTGGCTGACCGGACAAATATTACCGGTATCCCTCGCTTGGATATTAGCCATTATCGCAAGATTATTTATCACCGGATGCCTGCACGAAGACGGTTTAGCGGATTTCTTTGATGGATTTGGCGGCGGTACAACTCGCGAAAGAATACTTGCTATCATGAAAGACTCCCATATTGGCAGCTATGGGGTCATCGCTTTGATACTCTATTTCCTTTTGCTCTTTCAACTCAGTAACTTGCCGTTAAACACTCTTTGTATTCTAGTTTTCTGTGGCGATTGTTGGTCTAAATTTTGTGCATCACAGCTTATCAACTACCTGCCTTACGCTAGAAAAGAAGAAGATAGCAAAGCCAAAGTTGTGTATAATCGTATGAGTGGAAGCGAACTACTGATAGCTTTTATCGGTGGCGTATTGCCGCTTATTCTTTTTCTCCCTATTGAGATATGGCCTGCCACTCTATTTCCGCTGCTCACATTCGTTTTGCTATGCCGATTGATGAAGCGCCGCTTACAAGGATATACCGGCGATTGTTGTGGAGCCTCTTTTCTCCTTTGCGAACTTTCCTTCTACATAGGAAGCCTTGCATTACTATATGTTGAACAACAATATACGATTAGCGTTTTATAGTGAAAGAAATAAATCATTAACCACTCAATAAATTATGGAAGTTATACTTATCCGTCATACCTCAGTAGATGTTCCTCCGGGAATATGTTACGGGCAAACCGACGTGCCTTTAAAACCGACTTTTGAGCAAGAAGCCGCCGTTACAGCCGAAAAATTAGAGGCTTATCTGCCGTTCGATCATGTCTATACCAGTCCTCTTTCGCGTTGTGTACGCCTTGCCACTTACTGTGGGTTTCCGGATGCTGAAAGAGACAATCGGATTATGGAAATCAACTTCGGTAGCTGGGAAATGAAATCATTCGAACATAACGATGATCCTCGCATCAAAGAGTGGTATGCCGACTATCTGAATGTAGCCGCTACCGGTGGAGAATCATTTGCCATGCAGTACCACCGTGTCAGCCAATTTCTTGACGAACTGAAAACGAAACCTTACCACAAAGTAGGAATCTTTGCACATGGAGGCGTGCTGATCTGTGCACAGATTTATGCCGGACTCATCAAAGCTTCGGAAGCATTTAGTGCATTAACTCCTTACGGAGGCATTATCGAGATTAATTTATAAGAAAGTATACAGTGTCATTAAAAGTAATATGAAGACAATGTTGCCGTAAAAATGACCAATACGACCATCAACCACTCTGCACGCCGATTGATATGTACGGCAATGTGCATATCTTCGGTAGTGAGAAGTCGATCCGTGCAGCCGATATAAGGTTTCCATACCTCTTCGCCGAAATAATTGTGCGGTCCTCCGAAGCGACAATTCAGAATCCCTGCAAGAGCCGCTTCGGGATAGCCGGAATTGGGACTGGCGTGCTGACTGCCATACTTACCCACAAATGCGAGCAGCGAAAGACGTCCCGAAGCCAACACCATAAGAAATGCCGTCAGACGGGCAGGAATATAATTAGCAACATCATCCAGGCGGGCGGCAAAACAACCGAATTGACGGTACCGCTCGTTTTTATATCCTATCATCGAATCCAGCGTATTCACCATTTTATAGGCAAGTATGCCCGGTACTCCCAAAACAAGATACCAAAACAAAGGCGCTATCACTCCGTCACTAAGATTTTCCGCCAATGTTTCAAGTGCAGCAGTACGCACCTCTTGGGCGGATAATTCGGAAGTATCACGCCCTACAATTCGGGCAACCTGCCTCCTGCCTTCTTCCAAGGAACGATCGACGGCTTTAAAAACCTCGCGAACCTCACGAACCAACGTAGTTCCTGCCAGACAATAAAATATCAAAAGAATCTGTAGCGTCAGGAGTAATCCCGGCGAAAAGAGGGCAACCCACCGAAGCAGGAAAAAGGGGATGAAATAGGTGCCGGCAACAAGCATGACGGACATCAGTGCACCTTTAAGGAAACGCCCGCTTCCCTTGTTCAACCGATGCTCAGTGAATGAGATCGCTTTGCCGAAAGCCACTACGGGATGGGGCATCCAAAGCGGATCTCCCAACCAATGATCGAGCAGCCAGGCAGTGAGTAAAGGCAAGTTCAGGTTGAAGGCAATGCCTAGAAGTATCAATATATTTTCCATCAAATTAGCATCCATTGTCTTATTGCTTCTACAAGCCGGTTGTTTTCCTCGCTCGTTTGCGTAGCTATGCGGAAGAAGTGCTCGTCCAAGCCATCGAAGTTGGAAGCGTCGCGTATGAGAATGCCATGTTCCGCAGCAAGATATTCTTTCAATGCGGAAGCTTTGCCGAAACGAAGACGTATTAACATGAAATGTGTTTCGGTAGCCCACACTTCGAGTCCGCCGAGAGATTCGAGGGCAGTGCGCAGACGGGCTGTTTCCTGCAAATAGGCGGGGACATCCAAAGGATTGGGAACATCGTGTTCCAGCAGATGAAGTCCGGCTTCAATGGCAAGCTGGTTCACTGACCAGGGCATGCGATGGGTGCGTAATCGTTTCAACAGTCCTCCGTCGGCGGTTATATAGCCTAGGCGCAGTCCGGGAACGGCATAGCGTTTGGTCATGGAGTGCAACAACAGTACATTGGGAAACTCGGCTGCTTGGGCAGGAGTAAACAAAGGGCGCAACGTAAAATACTCGTAAGACTGGTCTAGGACAAAACATACCTGCGAATTGCGGTTGATAAGTTCGGTAAGATAAGCTTTGTCGACGACCATTCCCGTAGGATTATTCGGATTGCAGAGCCACAGCATCCGTACCTCTTGCGGCAGAAGGAATCCGTCTTTCTCCGTAGGGAGTTGATAGAGGGAAGTGACCTTATGCCCGTGCATGCGGCAAGCATCGGCATATTCGCTGAACGTGGGCTGCAAGATAGCGGTATTCGTACCTCGGAAGGTTTGGGCAATGAGATAAATAGCTTCCGTTGCCCCGTTCGTCACACAAACGGCATCGGCAGACAGGCGATGGCGGCGGGCCAGGCGGGCTTCGAGCGTATAGGGTTCGGGCTCAGGGTAATTGCCGATACCTTCGATACGGGCGCAAAGATGTGCTTTCAAGTCGGAAAGATCCACCTTGCTATAGACGTTCGAACTGAAATTCGCCGTTATCGGGCGGCTGTATTTATAGGAGTCGTCTCCGTGTCCTTCAATCATTGTTTTGCAGTATTTGGTAGATAAGCGGCATGTTCACATGTTTGCGCACGTGGTCGGCGAGCTTATCGTATTGTTCTTCTTTGAATGCTTGGTAATCGAAAGCCTCTGCGGCTTCAACAAGTTTATCGGCAAAAGGTTTCAGGAGGAAGTCGATAAACTCAGGATTATCGAGTATACCATGAATATAAGTCCCCATGCACGTATGATCCACGAAATAACCATCAGTTTGTCCGTCTTCGAGCACGTTCAGAGGAGAGACAGGCGCTTGGGCAGTAGGAACAGTAGTCCCCATATGAATCTCATAACCCTGCATCCCTTTAAATGAAGAATGAGGAATGAAGAATGAAGAATTGGGCTGCGCTATTACGCCGCATGGTGATTCTTCATTCTTCATTCTTAATTCTTCATTTAATCCGAATTCTTCATTCTTCATTCTTCGTTCTTCATTTAACCCGAATCTTACTTGGCGTGTCACTTTTTCTCCCATCATGCGGGTGCTGACGGGGAGCAGTCCAAGGCCGGGAAGGCGTTCGATGTCTCCTTCTACGTGGTCGGGGTCGAGTACTTCCTCACCCATCATCTGATAACCGCCGCAGATGCCCATGACGGTGGCGCCTTCGCGATGGGCACGGACGATGGCGCCCGCCACACCGTTACGGCGAAGTTCGTAGAGGTCGTCGAGGGTGCTCTTGGAGCCGGGCAGCAGGATGATGTCGGCTTTTGCCAGTTCGTCTACATTATTGGTATAGAAGAGATGTACACGGGGGTCACGCTCCAGGACATTGAAGTCGGTGAAATTACTGAGGTGGCGCAACAAGATAACGGCTACGTTGACTTTGCCCCGTTCGGCCCGCACAGACTTGGTGGCAAGGGCTACGGAGTCTTCTTCTTCGATGTAGATATCCTTATAATAAGGTACGACGCCCACTACGGGGATGCCACAAAGCTCTTCGAGCATCTTTACGCCCGATTCGAAGAGGCGCATATCTCCACGGAACTTATTGATAAGTATGCCTTTGATGCGCCGACGCTCGTGCGGACGAAGCAGTTGCAGAGAGCCGTACACACTGGCAAAGACGCCGCCACGGTCGATGTCGCCCACCAGGATGACGTCGGCTTCGGCATGGAGTGCCATGGGCAGATTCACCAGGTCGGAGTCGCGCAGGTTGATTTCGGAGATGCTGCCGGCGCCTTCCAGTACGACGGGGTTGTAGCGGGCGGCGAGCCGGTCGAAGGCTGAGCAGACTTCGTGGCGCAGTTCTTCGCGTCCTTCCTTGCGGAAATAATCGTAGGCGTTGCGGTTGCCGATGGGACGACCGTTGAGGACTACTTGCGAGGTGTGGTCGCTTTGGGGTTTCAGCAGCAGGGGGTTCATATCTGTATGGCAGGGCACGCCGGCGGCTTCGGCTTGCACGGCTTGTGCCCGGCCTATTTCGAGCCCTTCGGGGGTGGCGTAGGAGTTGAGTGCCATGTTCTGTGCCTTGAAGGGGGCGGGTCGGTAGCCGTCTTGCAGGAAGATGCGGCAGAAGGCGGCGGCAATGATACTTTTGCCTACGTCGCTACCGGTGCCTGCAAACATGATTGGATGAAGTTTCTCCATAATGGTTTTGTTTTAGCGGGGACAAAGGTAAGAATAATTGCACTTGGTTTTACCTCGTTGCCTAAGAAAACAAATCTTTTCGTTACCTTTGCCAGTGCAAACCCACAGAATGAAAGAGATGAAAAACATCTCCAATAAACTCTATATAGTGATGAAGAAAGAAAGAACAACAACCAAACAGACGCAACGGGCCATATACTTTCCCCCTTGCATCGAAGTGATTGAAATGGCTGTAGAAGGCTGCGTAATGGCGGGTAGTGCTACCGGAGGCGCCACAACACCCGGATACGGCAACGGTGGAGACATGTTCAACCCCACGCCGGCAGCAAGATCAAATTCCTACAGCGCCGGCACTGCAAGCGAGATAGAAGACATGATTAACGACATTCTTACCATAGAACAATGAGCACACCGAAAAGAAGAATACAACAGACGGGCGCAGGCATCCTCCTCGCCCTGAGCCTGATGCTGGCTGCCTGTAGCAATGAGTTGCAAACACTCGCCCCCACTGCCCCCGACACAGAAGGCCAGGTAGTGACTCTGACCGCAAAGATAGGCAAGACAGGTGCACAGACACGCATCGACTTTACCGATGAAGGCACGGGAGGAGTGAAGACTACGTGGAGCAAGGGAGACCGGATTATGGTGTATGGAGTGAATGAAGATGGAGAGATTAGCAAAGGCAGCATCTTCACCTTGAAAGGAGAAGGAGGAAAGGATAGCGGTGAATTTACCGGAGTATTGCCCGGAGATGGAAATATAACGCAATATGCGGCCTTTTACCCTGCCGATAAAGTACCGGAAGTGATGCCGAAAAATGAACCTTTTTTGTCCATGCTCAACCAAACGCAGACGGGAAACGGAGATATGAAGCACCTATCGGGCTACAACGTCATTACGGCACAAACCACCAGCACCGAGATGACTCTGAAGTTTGTTGCCTTCACAGTCCTGATGACTTTCGACTTGACCTTACCCAGCGACTACGCTACGGAGCAGGATGGTACTCCCTGCAAACTGGATCTGACGTGTACAGAGAACATTTTTAGTACCTCGGCCGCAGAAGGTGGAACCAAAATCAGCTGCATGTCATTAGGCCTAAAGGACATCAACCTGACAGACGGAAAGTTGAAAGCTTATATGATGTTTCCTAATAATACAAGTATAAGCGTCGGAGAGTCTTTGACCATCACCGTGACCACGGACAAGGGGAAGATATACAGTTATACATGGACCAATGAAACTGGCTCATCCATTGATTATGAGAGCGGTTATCGCTACACCGCCACCATCGGCGCAAGCGATTGGAACGATATTAACGCCAAGACTGTAAGCAGTAACACTAGCCCCGCTGGCACCTTCGGCGGAGGAGATGGTAGCGTAGGCAAGCCTTACCTCATCAGCAATGCCTCCGAGCTACTGTACCTCAGAAACCGGGTGAATGCAGGGAATAACTATTCCGGCCAATACTTCAAGCTGACTACCGACCTCTACGTGACGACAGATACATGGACACCGATAGGACTTTACGACCACTCTTTCAAGGGAAACTTTGACGGCGGCGGACACACCATCTATGGAAAACTGCATGCATCCGCAAGTAGCTCAAATGAGAATAGGTGTTTTGGTTTCTTTGGCGCTACCGCTGATAACACCATCCAAAACCTAAACATGAATGCGGAAGTAAAAGGAGGAAATACGGTAGACAACCACTATTATACCGGTAGTGTGACAGGTTATGGTACAGACACTACTCTTGACAACTGCCACAACTACGGCAAAGTGACCGGAGGTAATACAACCACAACCGAGGCATTAGCCTATATATCCTATACCGGAGGCATCGCAGGTAGTACTAAAGACATCACCAATTGCAGCAATCATGGAGAAGTGACAGGAGGCGAAGGAAACGACTGCTATACCGGAGGCATCGCAGGAGGCACAACTACCATCAACGGCTATACCATCACAAACTGTGTGAATGACGGCAAGATTACGGCAGGCGTAGTAACCGGCACTTACAGCAGCACCGGAGGCATTGCAGGAAGCACCTACAGTTTGTCCGGCTGCACCAACTACGGAGAAGTGACCAGCCCCGACACTGAACAAGGATTCTCCCTGGGCGGTATCATCGGATATCTGAATGACGGCAATACTATGCACACCTGCCTGAACATGGGAACGATACAGAAAGCAACTAGTACCTACTCTGTTAGGTACGGCGGAGGCCTCGTCGGATATAACGCCGGCACCCTCTATTCCTGCAACACCCATGCCGGCATCGTGCTCGAAGCCGACAAAAGTCCCGCCGCAGGTAATCCGGAAGCAGGCTACACCAGCACCGTCTCCGGCACCACCGCCGATTGCGACAACGTTCCACCACACACCCCCCGCTAACCTCCAACCTCTAATATTCGCCACAGAGCCTTCCCCCCGGCGCCTCTGTGGCGAATTTCTTTTCATCCCTGTAAAAAAATCCCCTTTTCCTTTTCCATCTACGTAAAAAAGTATTACCTTTGCGCCACACTCGCCGACAAGCACTTGTAGGGCATTCCGGACAAACCGCCACATAGTGGGCAACAAACCGCCACTTAGTGGGGCACTAACCGCCACTTCCTCCACATCTCACCGCCGTCCCGTGATATTATCTATTAATCATTTAAACATTTATTATCATGGCTTTTTTTAAACCTACCAAACTCAAATCAAACCAAAAGTATTACCCCACGGCAATACTAGTAGATGAACCCGTAGAAACAGACGAACTCGCCGCCCAAATCGCCGAGATCTCCACCGTGAGCAAAGCCGACATCGTGGCGGTGCTCGCCTCCCTCCCCTCGGTGATGTCCCGCGGCATGAACGCCGGACGCAGCGTGCACCTGCAAGACGTAGGCTTCTTCCGCTACACCATCGCCGCTAAAAAAGGCGGACAGTCCACTGCCAAGGAAGTAACCTCCGAAGACGTGGAACACACCCGCATACGCTTCACCCCCGAAACCCACTTCTCCACCGGACGCTCCACCACCACCCGCGCCCTTGCCCCCGAAAACGTGCGCTGGACACGCTGGGGAGGCGGGACAACCGATAGCAACACCCCGAGCGGCGGAGGTTCCGGCGACGAGAATGACAATCCGTTAGGATAAAAAGCAAGGACATCCCCTCCCTGCCCCAATCCCCCCATCGCCCCTGCCCGTGCGGAATACGTTCCTCCGGACAGGGGCGATCACTTTTTCCCCGTTCGTAAACAAATCACTCCCCTCACTTGTTACACCCCCGTAACCCCTAAACCGAACGAACGTATGAACTCTATTTTATGTCGGAGACTCCTGCTCGTCGCCGCCCTCACCCTGCCCATCGCCCCCGCAAGAACGATGGCCCAAGAGCAGAACACCACCCTCCCCCTCAGCTTCGGCCAAGCCCTGCAACACATGCAGCACGGCAACCGTAGCTTGCAAATAGCCGACAAAGCCATCGAAACCGCCCGTGCCGAACGCGACAAACTGAACGCTCTTTGGTACCCAAGTTTGCAAGGAGCCGGAACTTTTGTACACATGTCCGAGAAGATAGAAGTGAAGCAACCTCTTTCTCAATTCACCGATCCTGCCAAAGACTTCGTACACAACATCTTGCCCGACGATCAATTCATCTCGGGCCTCCTCGACCAAATAGGAACCAACACCCTCATCTTCCCCCTCGCCCCCCGCAACCTGACCTCCGTAGGTCTGACTGCCGAATGGATCGTCTTCTCCGGCGGCAAACGTATTCGCGCCTCCAAGATAGGCAACACGATGATCGACCTTGCCCGCGAAAACCGTGAGCAGACCGACGCCACTCAACGCACCCTGCTTGCCGAAAGTTACTTCGGACTACGCTTGGCCGGGGAAGTAGTGGGCGTAAGACAGGAGACTTACAACAGCCTCAAGCAGCATTACGAGAATGCCCTCAAACTGGAAGCCCAAGGCATGATAGACAAAGCCGGACGCCTCTTCGCCCAAGTCAACATGGACGAAGCCCGCCGCTCTCTTGAAGCCGCACAACGGGAAGTAACCGTCCTGCAAAGCGCCCTCCGCACCCTGCTCAATCTGAAAGATAGCAGCAATATACAACCCACTTCCCCCCTCTTCATCAACCCCATACTTCCTGCCAAAGAAGAATTCCTGCATACCATGCGCACGGAAAACTATGTAGTGAACCAACTGCAACTGCAATCCGACATCGCCCGTCAGCAACTCCGCATCGACCAAAGCGGTTATCTGCCCGACATCGCCCTATTTGGCAAACAGACGCTCTACGCCCACGGCATACAAAGCAACCTCGTGCCCCGTACCATGGTAGGCATAGGCTTCACTTGGAACCTCTTCGACGGTCTGGCTCGTGAACGCCGCATCCGTCAGTCAAAACTGGCACAACAGACTCTAGCACTTGGACAAGAAAAAGCCCGCGAGGATTTGAGTGTAGGAATAGACAAACTCTACACCCAACTGCAAAAAGCGCAAGACAACGTTCGTGCCCTCAACTCCACCGTCGAACTAAGTGAAGAACTGGTGCGCATCCGCAAGAAATCATTCGCCGAAGGCATGGCCACCAGCACCGAAGTAGTAGACGCCGAAACCATGCTGGCCACCGTCCGCGTAGCTAAACTTGCTGCCTATTACGAATACGATGTGGCATTGATGAACCTCCTGGCCATCTGCGGCACGCCCCAACACTTCGAACAATATATCAAATAACTTACTAATATGAAGATCAATAATAAAACCATCAGCATCGCATTCATCCTCATTCTGATTGCCACTGTTGCAGTATCAGCCATCGGCATGATACTCATGCGCCAACAACCCCTGATACTGCAAGGTCAGGTAGAAGCCACCGAAATACGTATCAGCGGCAAACTGCCCGGTCGTATCGACTCATTCCTCGTCCGTGAGGGCGATTGGGTACGGGCAGGCGATACACTCGTCGTCATCAACAGCCCCACCATCGAAGCCAAATATCGGCAGGTAAACGCCCTTGAACAAGTAGCCCAAGAGCAAAACAAGAAGATAGACGCCGGCACCCGACGCCAGATCATCGCCACCGCCCAACAGCTTTGGAACAAGACCCAAAGCGATCTGACCCTTGCGAAAACAACCTATCAACGTATTCTCGCCCTTTACAAAGACAGCGTCGTCACCTCCCAGCGTAAAGACGAGGTAGAAGCCATGTACAAAGCCGCCCAAGCCGCCGAACGTGCCGCCTACGAACAATACCAAATGGCCGTAGACGGCGCCCAGCGTGAAGACCGTGCCTCCGCCCGCAGCCTGGTAGATGCCGCCCGCAGTACCGTGGACGAAGTTTCCGCCCTGCTGGTCGACTCCCGACTAACCGCACCCGAAGACGGGCAGATAGCCACCATCTTCCCGAAACGTGGGGAACTCGTCGCTCCGGGTACCCCGATCATGAGCCTTATCGTGATGAGTGACGCACACGTTGTGCTGAATGTTCGTGAAGACCTGATGCCGCAATTCAAGATGGGAGAAACATTTAAAGCCGATGTCCCCGCTATCGGCAAGAAAGATATAGAGTTCCGCATCTACTATATCAGCCCGTTGGGCAGTTTCGCCACTTGGAAGTCAACAAAGCAGACGGGCAGTTATGATATGCAGACGTTTGAAATACACGCACGGCCCACGCAAGGGGTAGAGGGGTTACGGCCGGGGATGTCAGTACTGATAAATAGTGATAAGTTATAAGTGATTAGTGATTTGCTTGTGATTGGGCTGCGCTATCATTCCGCAGGGAATCACAAGCAAATAACTTATAACTTATAACTTATAACTAAATGACTAATAACTTATAACAACTCAATTATGTACAACATCTTACTTCGCGAATGGCACCGCATGACCTCACGCCGCCTCTACCTCGGTGTTTGTGTTGTGCTGCCTTTATTCTGCCTATTCTTCATGGCCACCATCTTCGGAAGCGGACAAATGGAGAACATTCCTATCGGCATTGTCGACCAGGATAATACAGTTACTTCGCGCAACATATCCCGCCGCATCTCTGCTGCGCCCACCTTCCGTGTCACGGAACACTTCACCGATGAAGCCTCCGCCCGCCGGGCATTGCAGCAGAAGAAGATATACGGTTACCTATCCATCCCACCACAATTCGAACAGAAGGCAGTAACGGGTGGTCTTGGCGGTTCGGCAGATAGCAATGCGCCCGGAGCAGCTACCCTTACCTATTACTACCACTACGCCCTTCTCTCCGTGGGTAGCGAACTGATGGCGGCTTTCGAAAACACCCTTGCCGCCGTTGCGCTCTCCCCCATTGTGGTGCAAGCCGAGGCATTGGGCGTAGGTCAGGAGCAGATACAGACATTTCTTCTGCCCGTAGAAGCCAGTACCCATCCGCTTTATAACCCGGATATGGACTATTCCGTGTATCTGAGCCAGCCGTTCTTCTTCGTCCTGTTTCAAATACTCATCTTGCTGATAACGGTTTATGCTATCGGTAGTGAAATCAAGTTCGGTACGGCCCGCGAGTGGCTGCAAATCAGTATTCCCCCGGGCAAAAGCCGTAGCGACCTGCGCAACGCCAATATCCTTACCGCCGTTGTCGGAAAGTTGCTACCCTATACCGTCATCTTCTCACTCATCGGTATTTTGGCGAACTACGTATTGTTCGGACCGCTACACATCCCGTTTCAGGGCAGCTTGTGGACAATGAATGCAGTAACGATACTGTTTATCATCGCCACACAAGCACTGGCAGTATTCATATTTTCCCTATTTCCGAAGATAGCCTATATTATCAGTGTAGTATCTATGATAGGCTCCTTAGGGGCTACTCTATCCGGTGTCACCTTTCCCGTTACGGCGATGTACGCACCGGTGCATGCCGCTTCTTACCTCTTCCCCGTGCGGCATTTCACGGAAGCCGCACAAGCCATGATTTATTTCAATGCCGGCTTTGCTTATATTTGGCAATCGGTAGCCATTCTTTTTGTCTTCCTGATGGTGGGGCTTCTGACACTGCCCTTGCTGAAACGATGGATTTGCAAACCTTGTCCTTCCGAACAAAGCGAAGAATCACTTCCCGAGGTCTACATCGAGGAAGAAGCTCCTTCGACCTCCTTCCCACCAACCGAAGACATCAAAATAGCAAACATCATCCGACAAGAGTGGCGAGCCATCGCTACCAACCCGGCCATCCTGCTGGTGCTGGCAGGAGGAATCTTCCTCTACGGCTTACTGTACAACTACATGTATGCCCCCAATCTGGTGCGTAAAGCCCCCGTCGCCGTAGTCGACCTCTCCCACTCCACCCTCAGCCGTGAATATATCCGTCTGCTGGACGCCACCCCGCAAACCTCCGTCTATGCACAAACGCCCAATATCCTTGAAGCCCGCCAATGGATGAAACAGGGTGATGTAGCAGGTATCCTCTACCTGCCTGCCGATTTCGAAGCACGGGTAGCACGAGGCGAGACGTCGGTATTTGTCCTCTATGCCGCCACGGATGCTTTTCTGAATTTTAAAGGTTTGCAGGAATCCGCCTCACGTGTCATGCTTGCCGTAAATGACGCTCACCGCATGGAAGGTGCTGTGTTCCTGCCACCGCAAGGATTGCTTGCCGTAGCTTCCTCAGCACCTATCCAAGTATCGGGCACAGCACTCTACAATTACACCGAAGGATATGGCTCCTACCTTATTCCTGCCGTAATGATTGTCATCATCTTCCAAACCATGCTGATGGTAATTGCCATGTTGACAGGAGAAGAAGCCGAAAGAAAAAGGGAAACACCCCTTGCCGAAAGGATAAACAGAAGCAATATTAGCTGGAAGAATGCCATACGCATCGTTTCGGGAAGAACATTTGTATATGTCATGCTATACGTGATATTCTCCCTGTTCCTGTTGGGATTATTGCCATACGTCTTCAGTATTCCCAATATCGGTCATGGTTGGAACATTGTAACGATGATGATACCTTTTCTATTGGGGACCAGTTTCTTCGCTCTTGCCGCTTCACGTTGGTTCACCGACTCGGAAGCCCCACTGCTGATGATCGCTTTCTTCTCGGTAGGTTATATCTTCCTCTCCGGTGTTTCCTATCCGCTCGAACTGATGCCATGGTATTGGCAAGCCGCGCACTACATTTTCCCTGTAGCTCCGGCTGTACTGGCTTACGTGAAGCTCAATTCAATGGGAGCCAGCCTTGCCGATATCTGGCCGCAAATGCTGGTGATGTGGATTCAAGTGATAGTTTATGGAGCATTAGCCATACAGCGTTTCCATATACCTATTTTTACTAAAAAGAAAAAGTATTATCCGAAAGATACTTAACCCATATATATAAATCGAACTTATTGGTTCATTTTTGCATTGAAATATCTAACTAAACATTGTATTCTATTATGAAAAAGGATTTTAAAAGATTGAGTCGGTTCTCTCTTATTGCATTAGTAATGACGCTATTGATAGGCGGTTCTAGTAGCTTATTTGCCCAGCAAGTGGGGCGTTGGGAGAAATTAGGTGAGCGTTCTGTAGACTTGTTTATAGACAAAGATGTCATTGATTGCGGTCATAAAGGTACTTTCACCACTATACGTTTTCATGTACAAAAGGCTCCCGTCAATTTTATGCGTGTCTTGGTGAAGTATGCAAATGGTTCTGTTGACGATTTAAACTTTAACCAATTGGTTCCTGCGGGTTCCAACTCCCCCTACCTCGATCTTCGTGGAAACCGTCGCGTCATTAAGCAGGTGATTGTTTATTATAAATCGGAGAAAAGAAGGCCCGGAAATCATCCCAAATTGAAAAAGGCAACAGTACAAGTTTGGGGAAGACATTAAACGTACTTTTAGAGCATAAAAAAAGGCTATCTATCCCAGACAGCCAATCTTTTGTTAACCTTAAATCTAATACTATGA
>JAEXAJ010000099.1 GCA_023458215.1 Bacteroidota bacterium | reverse complement strand
GCTGTACCGGTTAAAGTGCCACCACTCACTCGGCAGTGAACGGAATCCGGCATCTTTCATTATCCGACGCAGTAATAAACGGTTTTCTCGTTCCTGCTCACTGATTTTCCCATTCTTTACTAATTGGACTTCTTCTGTAATATGGGCTTCTTTGCCTAAGTAATCTACAGGAGTTCCCATGGGAAGAGCTATTCCTTGTTCATCGAGGATGCTGATATCTATTGCCAATCCATAATTGTGCAGACCACCGCCACGGGCAGGATTGGAAACATAGATTTGTTTTGAAGTTCCTTTCACTACATTCCACATCTTTTGTTGTACAGACATGGGGCGTGCTGCGTCGTAAACGATGAGGCTGTAACCGGGATGCTGTTCTTTCAGTAGCTGTTGAGCTTTAGAAAGACTCTCCATAGCATCGGGATGCAGATAAGCTTCTTGCAAATCTTCATAAAGTACTTCTCCTGTAAAGTTATCGGCATGGGTGTACATTAATTCTATAGCAATGCTGCTATCTGCTTCGGCAATGTTGACGAAACCAAGAGAATCCAAGTATCGGGCTGTATGGCTTTTGGCCGGAATAGGCTTTAGAGCGGTTTCTACTTTATTTTCGCTTTTTGCCGAATCAGAGTAGAGAAAATCTTCCGTTGCATTAGTATGCGGGGAAAACTCTTTCTGCCTGTTGCCGCAACTGCATAGCACGCACAGAATATAAAGACTAAAGAGGCTGAACTTTATATTACAACACATTTTCAGCGTTTAATATGGATTTCATGAAGTTAATATCCATGATAACTTCTCCCTGCATCAGGTATTTGTCCTTTTGGCGGCAGAGGGTTTCGTAAATCTCCTTGGCTTTGGCTGCATCTTTATCCCGATAGAGTGCGAGAGCACAAAGTAACCGTTGCTTGGAAGACATTACTTTGCTATATTGCTTGATGTAGAGTGCTATTTCATCGGTATATAATTCTTCTACTTGTTCGCTTTTGCCAGATATGAGTGCTATATACAGCAATTCACAGGTTATCTCTTTTACAAAAAGCCCTATGATCTCGTCCTTATGTTTCATGGCTTCTTCCAGTGCACTGTATGCACGGTCCCATTCCCCTAGATCTTCCAGTCGGGATATGGACATAAGGTGTACGGAAGTTTGTAAGGCGTCCTTATAATAGATTGCTCCTTCTTGGTGGAACCATTCTTCGGGCATGTCTTTTGCACGCATGCCTTCTTGCACCAATGCGTTAACACGTAGCTGGGTAACTAATGCCTGTTTGCTTCTCCGGTCTTTCAACAGCAGGCGCATGTTATCTGCATCATTGCCGATACCACCCATTTTCATGGGAATACCGCTTATCAGGCCTAGAAATATGCCGATGATGCAGAAAAGGAGGAGAAATAATTTCAAAGGGTGGGGCATATCGTCCACTATCAGAAGGAGAAGTATAGCTATGACTGCGGTCAGTAGATTGGTTATTATGCCACCCAGATTATAAAGTACACACGGAATGTATTGTAGGGGTTTGTCGGGAGGCGTGAGTAGGCATTGACCTCCTGTGCCGGCAATGCCGAAACGCTTGATGCGGAATTTACCGTCCTGCCGTATCAGGGTGAAGTTGAGAATACGGAATGAAACAAAACGATATCCTGTAGCAAGCCCGCAGACAAGATGTCCGCCTTCATGGATGATAACTTGCAGGAAAAAGGACAAAAACATGAATATTAAAACCATCAGGAAAATGCCTGTTAACTCTCCGAGTTTTATGCTGACAAACTTATCCCCCAAAGTGCTGAAAGACACATCCGTAAATAGGAAAATCCCTATCCATACAGCCATGAACCCAAGGCATGCTCCTAATGCCGTAGATACTATTAATTTGATTGCTTTCTTCATATTGTATTCTTTAGCCGACAAAGGTAAAGGTTTTATCGGAAATGCAATGTACCGATGAGATGGATTATATAGCACTTGGGGGAACTCCAAACTGTCTTTTAAAGCTGCGTGAGAAATTGGCTAGGGAGGAAGCGCCTACTTTGTAGCAGACTTCGCTAATAGTATATTGCTTCGTTTTCAGTAATTCCATGGCGATATTCATTCGATAAGTAATAAAAAAGGTTTGAGGGGTTTGCCCGGTTAACGTTTTGATCTTGGCATACAAACTGCTATAACTGACTCCCATTTCTTTCGCCATTGTATTGATGTTGAATTCTTCATCGCTAAGATGTTGGTCTATCTGTTTGTGCAGATTTTCAAGGAAGGAGCGGTCATGCTTATCAATCAAAGCCTCCTGTGACTTTTCATCTTCTATATTAGTGGAAGTCAGATTTAATACAATCTGTTGTAATCTTCTCCGATTCGTAATCAGGTTTTCTATGACGGCTTTCAGATGGAATGGATCGAATGGTTTATTTACGTAAGAATCGGCGCCGCAATCCAAACCTTTGATGTTACTGCTGATATCACTTTTGGCAGTCAGAAGGATAATTGGAAGATGTCCATAATCAGCATTTGCTTTGATGGCGGTACATAATTCATATCCGTTCTTCCGGGGCATTACTACATCACTGATAATCAGATCAGGTATGCTCAGTGAAAGGCGTTCTAGAGCTTCTTCACCATCTTGAGCCACCATAATATTATAGTCGGGAGATAGAAGTCCTTGAAGATAGTTACGTACATCCGGGTTATCTTCTACAATCAGTAGTGTATTTGCTTTTGGAGTATTGTCAGTGGTTGTTTCATTCATTACCGAATTTAAAAACAGGGGGTAACTGCCTTCCGGAGCTTGTTCTCCCGCCGTGTAGGCTTCTTTGCCGAATGGTATGTTTACCATGAAACAACTTCCGCAAGGAGTATTGGTGGCATAAGATATATTCCCTTTATGCAGATGTGCCAGATATTGGGCATAGTGTAGTCCTATACCTGAACCTCTAATTTCAGGCTTCTTCTTATTAATGTCCAAACGTTCGAAGCGTTTGAATATTTGTGCTTGTTTTTCAACAGGAATGCCAATACCTGTATCTTTAACCTCAATTTGAACCTCTTTCTCGTTTATTTGGAGGGTTATATCTATTTTCCCTTGCTCGGGAGTATATTTAATAGCATTATTAATAAGGTTACAAACAATCTTTTCCACTTTTTCGATATCGCAATAGCCGTGAATCGGTATATCAGTACCATGTGTTTCTATAACAATGTTCTTCTCATGGGCAATAAATCTAAAATTGTCAGCTGTTATACGTAAGAAAGTGGATAAATCACAGTACAATACCTGTAACTGCTTCTCTTCTTTCTCGCTTTTGCCGGTATTTAGAATTTGTTCTGCTAATTGCATCAAACGGTCTGTGTTCCGTTGGATTATGCTTAGTAGTTTATGGTCAGCTTCATCAGAATTGTTGTTGTGAATCAATTGTTTCAGTGGAGCATATATAAGAGCAAGAGGGGTTCTGAATTCATGAGAAATGTTGGTGACAAAGTCTATATGCTCCTGGTTTAACTCTTTTTGCCGTTCCGATAGGTAAAGCCTTTCTTTTTGTACTCTCCAACGGATGATTAGCCAAATGGTTAAGCATAAAATGCTAATTGCGGTAAACCAGTAAAATACAATAGCAAGAGGAGAAGCCCAAGGTGCAGGTTTTATCTGTATGTTCAACTTCAATTCATCTTTACTCCATTCTCCATTCAGTTTTCTAACCTTAATCCTAAAGGTGTATTTCCCACTTGGCAAGTTTGAATAGGCTACTCTTTTGTTATTACCGGCATCAATCCACTCTTTATCAAAGCCTTCCAATTGATAGGCGTAGTTCAAGGAAGTGCCAGACTCGAAGTTTAATCCTGAATACCAAAATGTTAACATGTTCTCCTTGTAATTCAATGTTATGTTATCTTTTACATCCGGGTATACTTTCCCGTTTACAAGAACAACGTCAAAATTTAGAGGAATATCTTCTATTTCTTTGTCTTGTTTGTGCGGATGTATTTTAGTAATGCCACCGGAACCTCCGAAATACAGTGTACCGTCCGGAGCCGTTGTAGCGCAATTGATAGCATAGAGTTTACCATTACTGAAATGATTGTCATAGACATAAGAGAATGAATTTGTTTGTATATCATATTTGGTGATATGCGTAGAAGTACTGAACCAAATATTTCCTTCCTGATCTTCGATGATAGACTTCATATTGTTATCTATTAAGCCGGAGGAATTGTCGTATTGTTGTATATCTCGTGTTTTGGGATCGTAATGAACTAATCCGGTGTTGTATGTCCCTATCCAGTAGGCATTATGCTGATCTATATGAATGCAATTAGGGCTGGATAAAGGTATATCAATCGGAATGAACTGTTGATCGTCTCCAAACTCATAAATACCGTTAGAAATAGTATATAAAAACATCTTTTTGGATGGGAATACCGTATATAGTGAGGAAAAATATATTCCATCAGGAGCATGCTTGTACGTAATATTTCCAGTAGAGTCAATGATGGCAAACTTATCAGTGAGTGTTACCCATATTCTTCCATTCTTATCTTCGCACACCGAGAATATATTTCCTTGGAAAGGAATGCTTCTTTTGAGGGTTGGCTTACCTTTTGAGATAGAATACTGCTTTAGTTGGGTGTAATTGCTGATAGTCCATAAATTATTCTTGGAATCAATGAATAAATGACCGTATGGTTTATCCATCGAAGTATGGAAGATAGTCTGATCGTTCAATATATCGTAGCAAGCGATATCTTGAGAAGTTCTTATCCAAAGATAGTTTTCCTGGTCTATGCTGAGATTTTTAATGAAAGGGTCGGATAGATAATCTTGTACCGATAGGATGGTTTCATGAAGAATTTTATCAGGATAGAATAATATTCCGGTGTTTTTATCGGATAGCCAGATGTTATGATGCGAATCGACAAAACAGATATAAGACTGCTCTTTCAGTTTCTCTTGATTGTTGAGAGAGGATATGACTTGTGTTTGCTTGTTATAGCAAAACATTCCTTTATTGGCTATACCAATGAGAAGTGATTCGGTTTTGTATGGTACCAAAAAATATATTTTTCCTTGTTGGCAGAATTGTTGTAATTGGGGAGCAAGAGTTATTTGTTGTAGGGATTCTGCATCATAGCAGAAAAGTCCTTTGTTGGTAGTTACCCATATATACCCTTCATTATCTTTTGTTATATTTTCAATATGAATCCCTTCCTTATAAGATAGTGTTTGAAGCATTTTCAGATTGTCATTTAGTATATATATCATGGTGGCGTCTTTGGTTGCATTGGTGACCCATATCTGATTTGCGTTTGAGATAACTATAGGTCTTATAAGACTCATGCCGGGTTTGGAGAAACGGGCTTCTTCTTGAAACGTGGCTTTGTCTATCTTGGCAATGCCTTGCCGGTCTGAAATGATAACATACTTTTTATCAAGTTCAAGAACCCGTGTAATAATGTTGAATCCACTATTTTGCGGGTGTCTGAAACTACCATTCTTCCAAACGCAAAGTCCGCATTCTGTTGAGATCCATAGATTATTGTCCGAGTCTAGCAGCAAAGTGGATATGTTATCGTTGTTAAGTGATGTGGAATCTTTTTGGGAATAATGGATGGCATAGTTAGAACCGCTGTATCTATTTAACCCATGATTGGTTCCAATCCAGATGTAACCTTGGGCATCTTCGGCAAAAGAAGTGATATAATAACTCGAAATATGATCGGTCAATGGGTATTGCATTTGCGCGTATGTTGCTTCTGCAATGAATAAAAGATATACATAGATTATAAGAGTCCAAAGACTTTTCATATTCATTAGATATTAGCTGTGTTTTTTCTATGGTGCAAGTTATGCAGAAAAGAGATATAATGCAAGATGATGAAGCTAAAAGTGTCCTTCGAATCGACATAAAGTAGGAATTTGAAGATAATGCAAACTAAAATGAAGATAAAGACAACCTCATATAATGATTGTGATAAGCAGTATATAGATGGTGATAATCGAGTTTATTGTTCTAACCATAACTTTGTCAGACAAAAACATTGGAATATAAAGATGAATAAATTAAGTATGAATAAAATTGTTGTTTCCCTTTGTTTGGGAACTCTTTTATGGGGATTTTCTTCTTGTTCCTCTAAGACTGAGAAGAACTGTGACCATGAAGATGAGCAGCAGCTTCTTATTGGCGATTCTATTGCTATTGCCCAAACTCAGTACGGAAAGGTTAGAGGATATGTATTAAGAGGTGTTTATACATTCTGTGGTATTCCCTATGGGGCAAGTACTAGTGGTGAAAATAGATTCATGCCTCCAAAAGCGCCGAAAGTTTGGGAAGGAATACGACCTGCCGTATTTTGGGGGGATTCTGCTCCTCAGGTTACAGCAGGTAAATATCGCAATGATTATAGCACGTTCACAGATCATTGGAACTATTATGATGTAAGTGAAGATTGCTTGATGTTGAATGTTTGGACAAAAGCTTTGGCGGATAATAAAAAAAGACCGGTACTTGTATGGCTTCATGGAGGAGGCTTTACTAATGGTAACGGCATTGAGCAAGATAGCTATAATGGAGAAAATATAACTCGTTTGGGAGATATAGTCTTTGTTTCTTTGAATCATCGTTTAGGCCCTATCGGTTTTAGTGATTTTTCTGCAACAGGCAACAAAAAGTTCTTAGAGTCCGGGAATGTAGGTGTTTTGGATATGGTAGCTGCGTTACGTTGGGTACACAATAATATTGAAAACTTTGGGGGCGATCCGGATAACGTAACTATTATGGGACAATCGGGAGGTGGAGCTAAAGTGTGTACTTTGATTGCTATGGCAGAAACTAAAGGATTGATTCATAAAGGAGTAGCTTTGAGCGGGAATATTACTACTGCTATAAATAATGACTATAGTGCGACATTAGGCAAATACATCTTGAAAGAAGCCGGTTTGCAACCTACTGAAATAGAAAAGTTGCAAGAAATGCCCTGGCTCGATTATATAGACTTGGCAAACCGCGCAGCTGCTAAATTTGATAAAGATCGTGGCGGTAGTGGAATGATGCGTGGAGCATTTGGTCCTGTAGGAGATGGATTTCATATACCCATGGATACTTTTTATTCTGATAAACATTCTCCTTCCAATGAAATTCCGATGCTGTTCTGTACAACGACTTGTGAATTCTCGATGAGTCGTAACAATTCCGAAATGGAAAAGATGGATCGGGAACAATTGGTAAATATGCTGAAGGAGTTGAAAGGTGATAACGCTGAAAAGATTGTTTCGGCTTATCAGAAAGCCTTTCCAAATAAAAAACCGATTGAATTGCTTGGCTTGATTATGAGTTCACGTGACAAAGTGATAGCTGCTGCCAATTCCAAAGCTAAGCAGGAGGCACCGGTCTTCTTAGCATGGTTTGGTTGGGAGCCACCTCTTTTTGATGGGCGTATGCGTGCTTTTCATTGCCTTGATATTAGCTTTTGGTTGAAAAATACAGATGAGATGCTGACGCATACAGGTGGTGGTAAACGTCCGCGTGCACTTTCGGATAAGATGTCCAAGGCTCTATTGAGTTTTATGCGTACAGGAAATCCGAATTGTGAAGGTTTGCCGGAATGGCCGGCTTATTCTTCCGAAAAAGGTGCTACGATGATGTTGAATGACATTTGTGAGGTAGTTTACGATCCCGATAAGGAAGCACGTGAAACCTTGAAATAATAACGTATCTGAGTTAACATAATAGATTAATCATTTTATTATTGAAGAGACTATGAAAACCTATCAAAAAATTGCTGTGTCTATGCTTTGTTTGAGTTGTGTTTGTCCTTCTTTTGCCCAATGGCAAAGGAAACCGACTCCCAATGATACATTGCAGTCCACCCGGATACTTCCCGGTGGAGAAGTGGTATTGAGTATTTATGCTCCTGATGCTAAAAATGTGATGGTTACGGGAGATTTGATGCCTTGGGGTAAACGTCCTGATGTTACGAAGTCTGATGCGGGAGTATGGTCGGTCAAACTTCCTGCATTGAAAGAGGGAGCTTATCGTTATAACTTCATGGTGGATGGCATGAAAGTTTATGATCCTGTAGCTCCTGATGCTTCTGAAATATCTGCACTACTGAAGGTAGAACCTACAGGTGATGAGTTCTTTGCAATGAAGAATGTACCACATGGTGGCATTGCTCAACGTTATTATTATTCTCAAACATTAAAAACGAATCGCCGGTTACATGTGTGGACGCCTGCCGGATATGAGAAATCAACCGAAAGATTGCCGGTACTCTATCTGATACATGGTGGTGGTGATACGGATATTTCTTGGCCTACGGTGGGGTGTGCCGGAGCAATACTCGATAATCTTATGGCTGAAGGCAAAATACAACCGATGGTCGTAGTTATGCCTAACAGAACTATTCACACGGAAAGTTTAGAAGGTGAAGTTCCTATTTTTATTAATGACTTGATGACTGATATTATTCCATTTATCGAAGATAATTATCGTGTCTTGACGGATAAAGACCATCGGGCATTGGCAGGTCTTTCAATGGGTGGACTTGAAACCCTGGAGGCAGGTTTGAGCTATTATCACAAATTTGGTTATTTATGGGTACTGAGTTCAGGCTGGTTTGCTGACCAAAAAGAATTGTATGCTGAAAAAGGAGCTTATTTAAAGAAAATAGCTTCAGACTTCAATCAAACCGTACGTATGCTGGCTTTTACTCAGGGTGGTCCCGAAGATATAGCTTACAATAATTGCAAAGAGATGCTGAAACTATTTGATGCAGCCGGTATTAAATACAAATACAGCGAATCACCCGGAGGACATACTTGGTACACATGGCGGAATGACCTTTATAATCTAACACAACAACTATTCAAATAGAATAATTCCTTTTTGTTATTAATTTTAAATAGAGATATGAAGAAATGTATTCAATTATTAGGTATGGCTATTTTGTGTAGCCATACTTATCTCAGTGCACAACAAGTGACCTTGAGTAAATCGAATGTTGATGAAGTGGTTAAAGCCATGACTTTAGAAGAAAAAGTGCACATGGTCATTGGCTGTGGCATGTCTATGGGAGGAGACGTGAAGTTTCCGGGAACAGCAGGGCGTACGTATGACATCCCTCGTTTAGGTATCCCTTCTGCATACTTGGCCGATGGTCCTCATCGATTGGTGCTTGCTCCTAAACGTGATTTTGATAGTCGGTTTTATTATGCTACGGAGTTTCCGTCCAGTACTACGGTAGCTGCAACTTTTGATCCGGATGCTGCTTTCCAGATTGGTAAGGCGTTAGGAGAGGAAGTCAAAGACTACGGTTTGGATGTGCTATTAGCACCGGGAGTAAATCTGATGCGTAACGTACTTTGTGGACGTAACCATGAGTACTATTCAGAAGATCCTGTTGTTGTCGGTAAGATTGCGGCGGCTTATATTAATGGTATTCAGAGCCAAGGAACAGGAACCTGCTTAAAACATTTTGCTGTGAACAATCAGGAAACCAATCGTAATAATAATGACTCCCGATTGACGGAGCGCCCTTTGCGTGAACTCTATCTGAAAGGCTTCGAAATAGCTGTGAAAGAATCGCAGCCGTGGAGCATTATGACTGCCTATAATAAAGTGAACGGAAAATACACGAGCGAAGATAAAGAACTGACTGAAGATATCTTACGTGACGAATGGGGATTTAAAGGTGTGGTTATGTCCGACTGGAATGCCGGTAAAGATGCCGTGGCATCTATGATTGCAGGAAATGATATGCTGCAACCGGGACAAGAACGTCAGTACAAAGCTATTTTGGAAGCTGTAAAAGAAGGTACCTTGGATGAGGTTATTTTAGATCGTAACGTGAAGCGAGTACTAGAATTCGTTGTTAAAAGTCATAGCTTTGCCGGTTATAAATATGCCGGTGAGACCGATTTGAAGGCACATGCCCAAGTAGATCGTAAGATCGGTGCGGAAGGCATTGTTTTGCTGGATAATAAAGGAGCGCTTCCCATTGCTTCTGATGTAAAGAAGGTTGCTCTTTACGGAACAACTTCTTATGATATCGTTCCTGCCGGTATGGGTTTCGGCAGTACCGGAGTGGGTTATTATGCTGTTTCTATGGTAGAAGGTATGCGTAATGCAGGCTATGTAGTCGATGGTAATTTGATAAAGCAATACAAAAAACATTTGGCTGATGAGCAGAAAAGACTCTATCCTAATGGGAAGCCTCCTTTCTCGTTAACCCCTCCATTACGTGCGGATGAATTTTTACCTTCCGCTGAAGAAATGGCTGCTCAAGTAAAGGAGAATGATTTTGCTGTTTTAACTTTGGGACGTACCAGCGGCGAAGCTGCTGACCGCCGGGTAGAAGAATTTTATTTGAAAGGAAATGAAGCTGCGCTTATTAAGCAAGTAGCTGACGCTTATCATGCAGCTAACAAGAAAGTTGTTATCGTGTTGAATATCTGTAGTCCCATTGAGACTGCTTCTTGGAAGGGATTGGTTGATGCTGTAATCTGTGCTTTCCAGCCGGGGCAAGAAGTGGGAAATTGTATCGCTGATGTCCTGACGGGAAAGGTGAATCCTTCGGGTAAACTTCCTATGACTTTTGCAGTGAAGTATGGTGACGCTCCTTCTGATGCTAATTTCCCTTTTGATTATGAGTTCAAAATGCCCTCATTTGCTATGGGCAGTGGCATGAATTTCAAATCCAAAGAAAAAGAGGAAAAGCCGAAAGAGTTGTTGAAGAATGTAGATTTTACTAATTATGAAGAAGGCGTTTATGTAGGTTACCGTTATTTTGATACATTCGGCAAGGAAGTGTCATATCCTTTTGGATTCGGGTTGAGCTATACAACATTTGACTATGAGATTGAGAGCTCGGGTATAAATGGTGATATTTGCGAGGTCAAGGTAAATGTTAAGAATACAGGTAAACTTGCCGGCCGGGAAGCTGTGCAACTTTATGTAAGTGCTCCGAAAGGGGGGCTTGATAAACCTGCCAAAGAACTGAAAGCATTTGCTAAGACCAACTTACTTCAACCGGGCGAAAGTCAGGTATTGACTTTGAAGTGGAATGTAATGGATATGTCTTCCTTCAATGAGAAATTAAGTTCATGGGAACTGGCTAAAGGCGAATACCAATGGATGGTTGCCACTTCTTCGGCTGATGTGAAATGTACGGTTAATCAAAAGATTGCTAAGGTGCAAAGACAAAAGGTACACAATGCAATGAAACCTCAATTTGCTATAAAGGGGTTTGTAAAGAAGTGATTTCGAATAGAAGCAATACACAAAAATGAATATATAATGAGGAGAAGTTTACTATCCGTTTTTAGTTTGTTTTTGATCCTGGCAACCAGTTCTGCACAAAATACGGTATTGAATGTAGAAGGAGGGCAAATAGCGGGTGTGCCCAGTGGAACAGAGGGGGTTACTGTTTATAAAGGAATCCCCTATGCAGCGCCGCCTGTTGGTGATTTGCGTTGGAGGCACCCTCAACCCGTGCTGCCTTGGCAGGGAGTGCGTTTATGTGATTCGTTCGGACCGGCTTCTTTGCAAAGCGGGCAGAATGAAGGCTCTTTCTATTGGAAAGAATTTTTCCAGGCCGGTGAACCGGAAAAGAGTGAAGACTGCCTCTACCTGAACGTATGGACTCCGGCTTCCGGAAAGAAGGATGCAAAGCTACCTGTTATGTTATGGATACACGGCGGTGCTTTTATGAATGGTTATGGCTATGAGATTGAGTTTGGTGGTGATGCCTATGCGAAAAAGAATGTTATTCTGGTTACTATCAACTATCGCCTGGGTATGTGCGGCTTCTTGTCTCATCCATTGCTGAACGCTGAAAACGGTGGTAAAGGGAGTGGTAACTATGGCTTGTTTGACCAATTGGCAGCATTGCATTGGGTGAAGAAGAATATAGAGTCCTTCGGAGGAGATCCGGAGAATATAACCGTGTTTGGGCAAAGTGCCGGAGCCGGTAGTGTACAAGCTTTGATCTCATCACCCTTAACTGAAGGATTGATTCAACGTGCTATCATTCAGAGTGGTGGAGGTTTGGGCGGTATTATGGGAGCTAAAGCAAGAGCTGAGGCTGAGGTTGAAGGGCAAGCAATGTGGGATGCCGCAGGTTTCACTACATTAAAACAGATGCGTGCTTGCCTGGCTGATACATTTCCGAAGATTTTGGCGGACTATATGAAAAAGCAACAACGTTTTATGGGGCTTCCTTATGGACCGGTTATCGATGGACAGCTACTTGAAATGACTCCTAATGATGTGGCAATGGCAGGGAAAGCATTGAATATTCCTTATATGATTGGCTATGTATCAGAAGATATCGCACCTGAAGTAATGAAGAAAGCTGCAATAGATTGGAGCCTGTTGTTGGAGAAGCAAGGAAGAAAGCCGGCTTATGTATATTGCTTTAGCCGTGATTTGCCCGGCGAAGATATGCCTGATGATCCTAAATCCGGAGGTTTGGGTAACATGAAAGGTGCTTTTCATTCTTCGGAGTTGTGGTATGTATTTGGTACATTGGGCAATTGCTGGCGTCCAATGGAAAAGGGAGACTATGAACTGAGCGAACGTATGGTAACCTATTGGACAAACTTTGCCAAAACAGGCAATCCGAACGGGAAAGATTTACCTGTGTGGGAGCCTTGTACGGGAAATAATAGTCATATACAAATGTTAGATGTAGAATAAAAGAAAATCAATAGTAGAGAGAGAAAAAACGGAGAGAGTTTTCTTAGTCAGGTAGGTGAAAGAGGTTGTCGTTTATTTTGCGGCAGCCTCTTTCTGTGTCCTGAACCTACTATAATTTACAGATAAGGGATTATAGTGATATAAATACCCGTGATAATAGCCGAAGTTATTACTCCCGAGATATTAGCGCCCAATGCATCTCCCAAAATAAACGAGTTGGGATTATCCTTGCTTACAATCTTCTGTGCCACTTTAGCCGTGGTAGGTACACAACTGACTGCCGCTATACCGATCACCGGATTGTAATTGCCTTTCTTTATGAAGTACATGATATATCCTCCCAAAATACCACCGATACCGGAGAACAACAACGCCGTCATACCCAGTAACAACAGTTTCAGAATTTTAGGATCGAGCAGCAGATGTGCGTCGCAAAGTACACCCAACAACAAACCCAGCATAAATGTAGAACCATACAACAACGGACCGCTAACGAAATCATAAATATGCTTCATACCCGATTCACGAACAGCTACGCCCAAGAAAAGAGAGAAGAACAGTGGTGAGGCTACCGGGAACAAGAAACACAATACAGCACACAATATAGCCGAGAAAGCCAATTTTACTTTTGCATCATAATTCTTTACCGGTTTCTTCTGTGTCATCTTAATAGCGCGCAGACGTTTCGGAACCATCAACTTCACCAAATAAGGATAGCCACCATAAGTTAATCCTAAATAGAGGTAAGCCACTACCGTGATAGGTACAAACAGATGTTTAGCCAAAGCCAGTGAGGTGAAAAGCACCATCGGACCATCAGCACCACCCACCATTGCTACAGAAGCACTTTCTTTCAATGTCAGACCTAGGGCAGCAGCAATAGGAACAGTTACAAACGTACCCAGTTCGGCGCACAGCGCAAGGAAGATACTGGCAAACGGTTTCTGCAATAAGAAACCTACGTCGAGCAACGTGCCGATACCCATAAATACAAAGCATGCAATCAATCCGTTACTAAAGGTCAGCGTATAGACCGGTTGCAGGAAGTCTATCTGCATAGTCGTCATCAAGGCATCGGTATCCTCGAGCATCGGATCGAGGAAGAGATTACCCAGTGTGCCGTCGGGCATTAAAAGTGTACCACAGTTGATAGCGACCATCCCAAGTCCCATAGGAATCATTACCATAGGTTCGAGAACGCCTTTCCATCCCAAGTACACTAGCAAAAGTCCTAAAGCGACCAAAAACATACGTGCTGAAGCGAGTAACCAGCCGCTCTCCATCATCGTTCCGAATCCTTGGAACAAACTCGCGAAATCTATATTTTCCATACTGTTTCTTCTTATTTATTTTCTTGTTTGCCCTTCTTCTCGGAGCGTTCTTTGTTTTGGTTTCTTTTCACCTCTTCCGCATGATTCAGGAACATGGTGTGTATATCTTCGGGATAGTAGTGATCTATCAATGTTTTCTTGGATGCTCCGATGCTTACTCCATGGTAATAACCATGTGTATTATCAGATTCCCGGTCAATACCTCGGCTGTAGTCTCCGCGCTGTTCGTTGGCGAAGTCTTCATAACCATGAGGGTCTTCTCCCATCATCACTGCCACCTTTTGGCGTAGTTTTTTCAAGCGTCGCAAGCGTAGCAGTTCTTTCTGGTGTGAACTGTAAAAGTCAAGCGAATCGGCAGCCACGGCAATCAGTTTGATAACGAATGCCACGAAGAAGCCGATAGCGAAGGTAAGTCCCATCATTTCGATTGTGGACAATAATAAATTACCCATAGTAATAGCTTTAAAATGATTGTAATAAACGATAGATGAGCCAAAGACATGCTGATAGCATACCTCCGACAATAGGTAGTTTGATAAATAAGTGACTGTATAGCGGCTAAATCAGGATGTGTGCTAACGCATAGATGTAATATCCATACGAATAGCGGATAGCACTGGGACTGTATGAGCGTATTAAGTTTTGTTTGGCAAGTAGCTGGCTGTAATTAAAGCGATGTAGCTGACCTGCCGGTAGATACAATTTGAGTTTCAGGAATTTAGATGAGGCATTGTTATTCGTATAAACACTATTGGGGCACAGTGCATTTCGGTTCCAACTACTACCGGTGTCATCATTAGCGTATGAGTGGTTGGAGATGGGAGAAGATTCTTCTGTTGAGGCTTTTAATGAACAACTTGATAGGACATACTCGATAGTACTTCCTGTCAGATTCTCACTTACTTGAGAATTTGGCTGTTCCTCATGGGAGACCATAATCAGACCCACGCTGAGGAGCAAAAGCAGGATTATACAATTAAGTTGTTTCATCGGGGGTGCATAGATAACGCATAAGTTTGAAAGAAGTTGAAAGGTTCGTTAATATTTAATGATTATTATATCTTAGTTTTATAAAAGATTATGGTTGCTCCTTCCGAAGTTACTATTAATCAATCGAAGGTACTCATACTTTTCGTTGGTGCTAAGGAAACTTTCCTTTTATGCTTTCAAAAGGTTTCTGCTATACTAGTAAATCTATATTTCAAGGCTTGAAATATAGATTTCAGGCTTTGATTTCTATATACCAAGGCTTGAAATATAAATTTCAAGTTTTAATATATAGTTTTTCTTGCGATTGAGAAAAGTTTTCTTAGTATCGATGATATATTTTCTTAGGTAAGTGAAAAAGTATGGTGACGTGCCGTAATCAGGTGTTATCTGTAGCAGGCAAACTACGAAAAAATTGTTAAATAGAGATTGTTGCTTTGCCTGCATTACTCAAATATCTATATTTGTTAATATATCTAATATATAGTGTAAGGACACTACTTCAATTTGCCTATGAGCACTCATATTTTCCTTATCATTGCACTGGTCACGACTGGAATTTTTGTGATACAGTTTATCCTTTCTATCTTTTTCGGAGATATCGACGCGGATGTGGATGTAGATGCCGACCTTAGCAGTGTTGTCTCTTTTAAGGGGCTTACTCATTTCGGTATCGGCTTTGGCTGGTATATGTATCTTATTGGCAATGCTGATATCCAAAGTTATGTCATTGCTATTCTGATTGGTTTGTTCTTTGTGTTTGCCGTGTGGTTTCTTTATAAAAAAGCCTATCAGTTACAACAAGTGACTCGTTCGGAAAAGTCGGACCAGCTTGTGGGACGTGATTGTACCATTTACTTCGGGCAGGGAGACGGCAAATTTACCGTGCAAATAAGGAAAGACGGTGCTATGCGCGAAGCTGATGTCGTGTCCGAGACTAAGAAGACCTATCAGACCGGGGATAAGACGATTATCACTGCCTATCGGGATGGAGCATTGTATATACAATAGAAACAGAATTAAATACACAAATTTATGACACAAGAAATGATGATTATGGCCGCCATACTGATTGCGGTCGTTCTGCTCACTTTTATCGGTATACTTTCGCGTTATCGCAAGTGTAAGAGTGACGAGGTTTTGGTAGTATATGGTAAGACAGGAGGCGATAAGAAATCAGCCAAGTTATATCATGGTGGCGCTGCGTTTGTTTGGCCCATTATCCAAGGATATGAGTTCTTGTCCATGAAGCCCATGCAGATAGATTGTAAGCTGACCGGTGCTTTGTCTGCACAGAATATCCGTGTGGATGTTCCGACAACGATTACAGTAGCTATCAGTACCGATCCCGAGGTCATGCAGAATGCTGCCGAACGTATGCTGGGATTGACGATGGACGACAAACAAAACTTGATTACCGATGTAGTTTATGGTCAGATGCGTCTGGTTATTGCTGATATGACGATTGAAGAGTTGAACTCCGACCGTGATAAGTTCTTGTCCAAAGTAAAAGACAATATCGATACGGAACTGCGCAAGTTCGGTCTCTATCTGATGAATATCAATATCAGTGATATCCGTGATGCTGCCAATTATATCGTCAACTTGGGTAAGGAAGCCGAGAGTAAAGCGCAAAACGAGGCTCAGGCTAATATTGAGGAACAGGAGAAACTGGGTGCTATTAAGATTGCCACTCAGATCAAAGAACGCGAAACAAAGGTTGCCGAAACCCGCAAAGACCAGGACATCGCCATTGCCGAGACCAAGAAACTGCAAGAGATCTCGGTAGCCAATGCCGACAAAGACCGTATCTCGCAAGTAGCCGTTGCCAATGCCGAGAAGGAATCGCAGGTTGCCAAGGCCGAAGCCGAGAAGAACATCCGCATTGAACAAGCCAACACCGAAAAAGAAAGCCGCATTGCCGAACTGAACTCCGATATGGAAATCAAACAGGCCGAAGCTGCCAAGAAAGCGGCCATCGGACGAAACGAAGCTCAGAAAGCCATTGCTCAGTCTAATGCAGAACTTGCCGTGACGCAGGCTACTGCCGATAAGCAATCCGGTGAAGCTGCCGCCCGTTCGGAAGCATCGGTGCAAACGGCCCGCGAAATAGCCCAAAAAGAAGTGGAAGAAGCTAAAGCCCGCAAAGTAGAATCTTCTTTGAAAGCCGAAAAGATTGTGCCGGCAGAGATAGCCAAGCAGGAAGCCGTTCTGCAGGCGGATGCCGTTGCCGAGAAAATAACCCGTGAAGCCGAGGCACGTGCAAAGGCAATGCTTGCCCAAGCCCAGGCAGAGGCGCAAGCTATCCGCATGAAGTTGGAGGCTGAAGCTGATGGTAAGAAGAAATCGTTGCTGGCCGAAGCCGAAGGTTTCGAAGCCATGGTGAGAGCCGCCGAATCGAATCCTGCCATCGCCATCCAATACAAGATGGTAGACCAGTGGAAGGAGATTGCCGGCGAACAAGTGAAGGCATTCGAACATATCAACTTAGGAAACATCACTGTATTCGACGGTGGTAACGGTGGTACAAGCAACTTCCTGAGTTCATTGGTGAAAACGGTTGCTCCGAGTCTCGGAGTACTCGATAAGTTGCCTATCGGAGAGACGGTGAAGAATATTATTCATCCGGAAGAAAAGACGGAAGAGGCTCCGGAACCGAAGAAGAAATAATCATTGGCTATAAAAAAGAAAACTGCCTGAGAAGCCTTAGGCAGTTTCTATTTTTATGTTAACCTCAAAAAATATCTGATTGAATCATGGCTTCAGAACTGACAGCCTTTAATGAACTGTTCACTACCTATAAAGGGAGATTTGTTCGTTTTGCCCAAACATATGTACGTGATTCTGCCATTGCGGAAGATTATGTAATTGATTCTCTCATCTACTATTGGGAGAATCGGCATAAGCTAGGGGAGGAGGTGAATGTACCCGCCTATGTGCTAACCGTCATCAAGCACAAATGCCTGAATTACCTGCAACACCAAAGTCTGCACGAAGAAGTTATTGACAACATGATATCCCATGCCCAGTGGGAACTGAATACACGTATTGCTACCTTAGAGGCTTGTGAGCCTTACGAATTGTTTGTAGCAGAAGCACAGGAAATCGTAAAGAATACATTAGCGAAATTGCCCGAACGTACACGCGAAATATTCATAATGAGCAGAATGCAAAACTTGTCTCATAAGGAAATAGCCGAAAAACTTGATATTACGACAAAAGGAGTTGAGTTTCATGTATCAAAAGCTCTGAAAGAACTGCGTGTAGGGCTGAAAGATTACTTGCCTGTTTTCCTCTATTTATTCTTTTATTAAAAAAAACATTCTTTTTACTAGGGATACATTTTAGTTATCTGCCTTATATATGTAGGCGGAATGAAAAACTATTCCCGCAATGGAATTTAGACTATGGATAAAGATTTGTTAGTTCGTTTTTTTGAAGGCAGAGCCTCTTTGCAAGAGGAAATGCAAATCCGGCAATGGATGGAAGCGTCGCCCGAAAATTATCAGGCCTTTTTCAAAGAAAGAAAAATGTTTGATGCGATGACCCTTTTGACGGAAGAGGACGACAATTCTCGTTCAGATAAACTTTTAGTTTTCAAAGGTGGTTGGTTCAGGAAGCTGATAGAAATAGCGGCGGTAATTGCTATAACCGTAGGAATTACTGTTTTCTATCAGCAATCCTCAAGCAAACAGCAAATGTTGGCTATGCAGAAAATTATGGTTCCAGCCGGGCAAAGAATCAGTCTGGAATTATCAGATGGAACGGTGGTGTGGCTCAACTCACGTACCCGGATTGAATATCCTGGTTCGTTTGCAGGAGACGATAGGAAAGTAAAATTAGATGGAGAAGCTTATTTTGAAGTGGCAAAAGATGCACATAAACCATTCATTGTAGAAACCGCTAAAGGTAATATAGAGGTACTGGGTACTAAGTTCAATGTTGAAGCCTACTCCGAAGACAACATCTTTGCTACCGCACTCATGGAAGGTTCGGTTAAAGTGACGAGAGGAGATACGCAATATAAGCTTCACCCTAATCAAATGGTTTACCTTAAGAATGGAAAGATGCACATTGCTCCGATTGAAGATCTTAGTTTGTACCGATGGCGTGAAGGTTTGATTTGTTTTAAAGATGAATCGTTTCCGAATATCGTAAAGAAGCTCGAAAAGTATTATGGAGTTGAAATAAGCATAGAGAACAGTTCGGTTGCTAATTATCGTTGTACCGGTAAGTTTCGCCAGTCGGACGGAGTGCTTTATGCATTAAGAGTCCTGCAAAAGGATGTGAACTTTCAGTTTAGTAGAGATGAAGATAACCAGATTATTCACATAAAATAGATTGCCTATGATAAAATACTGATGAAAATACACACTCTTAGTTAATAAAAAAAGAATGCTGACAAGTTTGGTCGCGTGTCAGCACTCTCCATTAACACAATTATCTAATAACCGTATTAATTATTAAAGCATTACAAAGATATGAATAAAATTTCTTTGTGGGGCACTTTATATCCCCAAAAATTACGAACTAACCGTATTTTTAAGATTATGAAAATCACACTGTTCCTGACTTTTGTGTCTGTATTCAGCTTATATGCAGGAAATACGCATTCGCAGAATGCCAGAATTACCTTGTCAAAGAGTAATAGTACCTTAGAAGTAATACTGAATGAAATAGAGAATCAGACAGATTATCTGTTTATTATCAACTCTCATGTAGATACTCAGCAAAAAGCTTCAGTTAAAGTGAAAGAAACTCCGGTATCTAAAGTTTTGGATGATCTGTTTAAAGATACCGATGTGCATTATACGATGGAAGGGACACATATTGTTCTTTCAAATAAAGCGATAGATAAAACAGCTGTTGTCCAACAGACAAAGACTGTGACTGGCAAAATTATAGATGAAACAGGAGAACCGTTGATTGGCGTCAGTGTTTCGGTAAAAGGTACTAATAACGGTACTATCACTGATGTAGATGGCAATTATATGATTGCGGGTAACATTGATGATAAAACAGTTCTAGTGATTACCTATATCGGCATGAAGAAGCAAGAGCTGACAATAGGTAGTCGCAATCGTATTAACATCACAATGATTACTGATGCAGAATCGCTTGATGAAGTAGTTGTAGTAGGCTATGGAACACAAAAAAAAGTAAATTTAAGTGGAGCCGTAGAAGCTGTAGGTGGAAAAGTGTTGGCCAATAGAGCTACTAACAGTATCGGGACTATGTTGCAAGGAATTGTGCCCAACTTGAATATCTCTATTGGTGACGGTCAAGCCAACTCTGTTCCTGAATTCAATGTACGTGGTGAAACTTCTATCAATGGAGGGAGCCCCCTTATTGTAATAGATGGTATTCCTACTGATGCTTCCATTTTTAGTAGAATGAACAGCTCGGATATTGAGAATATTTCGGTATTGAAGGATGCCTCTTCGGCCGCTATTTATGGAGCAAAAGCTGCCTACGGTGTCATTTTGGTTACCACAAAGAAAGGAATTAAAAGTGAGAAGATTAGAGTTGAGTTTAACAACTCAATTAGTTTGCGCAAACTGGGACGCATGCCCAAAATAGTGAAGGATCCTTATATTCAAGCCAGTTACAAGAAAGAAATGGGCAAACCTTGGTATGATCTCTATTCTGATGAAGACTTGAAATATATCGAAGAGATGAAGAAAGATCCCAGCAAACCCAATGTGATTCCCAGTTTCAGCAATCCTGAATATTACACTTACTTGGGTAATACAGATTGGTTCTCTGAAATTTATGATGAAACGGGTATTACTCATTCTCATAATCTTAGTTTATCTGGTGCTACCGATAAAGCATCCTACTATGTCGGTATGGAATATATGCAAGAAAGAGGTCTTTTGAAAATCAACAAGGACATTATGGATCGTTACAATCTACGAACAAAAGTAGATTTTAAAGTAGCTGACTGGTTGACTTTCGGTAATAACACTTCTGCCTTATATTACACTTATAAAAGGCCGAGTACTTTCTCTTCTTGGCTATTTAAACGTATCAATAATACCAATACATTGATGACTGTTAAAAACCCTGATGGCTCATGGACTAAAGAAGGAGCTGAACTCATTGGTTCTTTGTCCGAAGGGCAAGCCACTACAACAGAGTTGAATCTTCAATCGCAATTTACACTGGATATGTCTTTGATTAAAAATATTCTTTCAGTGAAAGCCGATGCAACTGCCCGTTTAGGAAATAAAGAAACCGATCAATGGGACACTGATATGAACATTCCTTATAAACAGGGTCCTAATCTTGGCGAAGAGTCACTCGGATGGGTGGATATAGCAAAGCTTGAGAAAGAAAGAGAACAATACATTAGCTTAAATGCCTATTTGGATTTTAATAAGTCTTTCGGTAAACATAGTTTGACTGCTTTGGTTGGATTTAATCAAGAATACAATAGTCATAAATATATGAGAGGTGAACGTGAAGAACTGATTAGCTCCACACTTCCTAGCGTAGAGTTAGCCACCGGTGCTGCACGTGTCAGGGAAGAAAATTACGAATGGGCAACCCGCAGTGGATTTTTCCGTTTGAACTATATGTTCAACAATAAGTACATTTTGGAAACTAATGGACGTTACGATGGTTCTTCTAGATTCCCCAAGAATGACCGTTTCGGTTTCTTCCCTTCTGTATCTGCCGCTTGGATCATTACCCAAGAGAAATTTATGGAAGCTACACAAAGTTGGTTGAGTCATGCTAAATTAAGAGTCTCTTATGGAGCATTGGGTAATCAAGATGTAGGCTACTATGAATATATTGCCAGCATGGGATCCGGTGAACAACAATTACTCCTCAATGGGAGTAAACCTATGGGCGTTGATCCAAGTGGATTGGTATCCAGTGCATTGACTTGGGAGAAAGTTTACACCCAAAACTTAGGGCTCGACTTGAATTTCTTAGCCAACAGGTTAACCTTCTCGGGTGATATTTACCGTAGAGATACCAAAGATATGTTGACCAAAGGAAAGACATTACCTAATGTATTAGGTACATCCGAACCCAAAATAAACGCTGCCGATATGAAAACCGAAGGCTGGGAAGTGTCTTTGGGTTGGAGAGATGCTTTTACTCTGCAAGGTAAGCCCTTTAATTACAGTGCCAGATTTATTTTGTCTGATAGTCGTTCTTACATTACGAAATTCGATAACCCGACAGGTAATCTGAACGACTATTGTGCAGGACAAGAAATAGGCAATATTTGGGGACTAGTAACAGAAGGTTTCTTTATTGACCAAGCCGACATTGACAGTCATGCAGATCAATGGGATGTAACTGCTTATCCCGGTGATAGACCTATTCAACCCGGAGACTTGAAATATAAAGATCTGAATGGCGATAAGAAAATTAATAGTGGTTCTTGGACTGTAAATGATTCGGGCGACTATACAGTGATTGGAAATACTGCTGATCGTTATAACTATGGAGCCGATTTTTCGGCAGACTGGAATGGCTTTGACCTAAGGATTTTATTACAGGGAGTTGGTAAAAAAGACTGGTATCCCGAGAGCAATTACTTCTTTGGTATTTATAGAGCTCCTTGGGCAAACGTACTTGAAAACAATTTAGATCACTGGACGCCAGAGAATACGAATGCATACTTCCCAAGACTAAAGTCGTATATTGCAGAAGGAGGAAAGGATATTGCTATCAACCAAACTCGCTATTTGCAAGATGCTTCTTACTTGCGTATCAAGAATATAACAATTGGATATACTTTGCCAAAAGAGTTGACTTTGAAAGCTCGATTAGAAAGAGTAAGATTCTATCTGACTGGCGATAATATCTTTGAGTTCACTAAACTATCAAAGAATTATGACCCGGAAATCTTGGGCACAAGCCATCCTATGCAGAGAATCTTTTCATTTGGTTTAAACTTATCATTTTAAAAATAAAGAGCTATGAAAGTAAATAAATATGCATGCTTATTATTCGGATTACTCCTAACGAGTTGCAATGACTCTTTTTTAGAAAGATATCCGGATACAGATCTGTCTGATAAAACTTACTTTAAAACAGAAAAGGACTTAGAATTATACACTAATACATTCTATAATGATTTGCCTTACTACTATTTAGATTATGCAACTGATAATGCTTCCATTTATTCAGAACCAACGGAAATCGTGAATATGATGCATGGTGGTATTACTACTGCCTCTGTAGAGGGATGGGATCAGTGGAAGAAGCTGCGCAGATACAATGTCTTACTTGAAAATGTATATAAGACTGAGGGGAATGCCAGCAATATCAATAATTACATCGGGATTGCCCGTTTGATGCGTGCACAATGGTATTATGATATGGTTAAACGCTACAATGAAGTTCCTTGGTATTCCGTTTCAATTAAAGATACGGATATCGATTTGCTGTACAAGAAAAAAGACAGTCGTGAGCTTGTTGTCGATTCTGTTTTTGCGGACTTAGACTATGCAGCCAACAACATATCTACGGATATGAAAAATAAAACGGTAATTAGTAAATGGTATGCTTACAGTCTGCTGGCAAGAATAGCTTTGCACGAGGCTTCTTTCAGGAAATACCACGATGAGTTAAAAATGGAAAACACTGCTAACGTTTACTATGAAAAAGCGATCAAGGCTTGTGAAAAAGTAATGGAAAGTCAACTGTTTTCTATTGACAAAACCGGAGGTGCAGACCAAGCTTATGAGAATCTATTCACGAGTGATAACTTAGCTACAAGTCCTGAAATCATTATATTCAAAGACTTCGATGATAAGCAAAACATAAAGCACGATGCATCCCGAAGGGTATTTAGCTATGTTAGCAGTTTGAGTCGTAGTTTAATGGAGAACTATGAATATATAGAAAATGGTAAAGCAATACCTTTCACTTCAGTTCCCGGTTATGAGAAGATGTCGATGACTGAAACTTTTAAGAATAGGGATCCTCGTTATAAGCAAACATTCATGTATCCAGGCTATATTCGTCCGGGAGAGAATAAGCCTTTTGTTCCAAATTTGTATTTGGGCGGATATCCTCAAACCAAGTTTGTAGCTAAAACAGCCGATCAAATGGATTGGATCCGTTCATATAATGATATTCCAATCATGCGATATGCCGAAATCCTTTTTATCTATGCCGAAGCCAAAGCGGAATTGGGAATATTAACGCAAGCTGATTTGGATGCAACAATCAATTTGGTAAGGAGCAGAGTAGATATGCCTGCTATTCAATTATCTTCTTTAGAACTAAACAAAAATTTAGAGAAACAGTATCCGAATGTAACAGGTGCTCAAAAGAATATTCTCCTTGAAATTCGGAGGGAACGTAGAATTGAGTTTGCTTGTGAATATCTTCGGTATGATGATTTAATGAGATGGAAAGCCGGCAAGCTTTTTGAAGAAATACAGCAAGGAGTCTACATTGATAAATTTGGATTACATGACTTTACCGGAGACGGCATTGCTGATGTAGGTGTATTTGAAAGCGAAGCTACAAACACGGTACCGGAGTCTGATCGCAGTAAATATGTATTCTATTACATGAAAGAGAAGTCCGGTTCCCAAACCGCCATTTGTCTTTCTGAAAAAGATCACGGTTATATTATGGCATCAACTGAAGTGAACTCGGCAACGCGCAAATTTGAAGAACCGAAGTATTATTACTTCCCGATTCCGAAATCACAATTTACGATAAATGAGAATCTGACACAAACCGTTTTCTGGTAATAACTATAATATTTAGAAGGTCTGAACAAATAGAATGAGCTCGGACCTTCTACCAAAGAAATGGATATGAATAGAACTATCAAAATAACGTTGCTTTTTCTTTTTTTTGTAGCTCAGCTCTCCGCCCATAAATATGCTATTACTCCATTGCCTTATTCTATAGTAGAGAAAGCGGGCTTTTTCCAATTGACATCCGAAACTTCTATTGAAGCAGACCGGATGTTTTCCAATGAGGTTACTTATCTGAAAGCTTTTATAAAAGAGAGCTTCAATATTCCCTTAACAGATAAATCCTCTAAAACTATCAAGATCTTATTGGTCGATAAGTTACCCGTAGAGAATAGAACAGGTTATACGTTAAGCGTCAACAAGCAGTCTGTTGCAATTAGCGCATTGACACCGGAAGGAGCGTTTTATGCTATTCAAACATTGAATCAATTAATGGAAGTGAATTCATCCGGAGCAAGTATTCCTTGCGTTGAAATCTTAGATTATCCCCAATACGCATGGCGGGGAGTGCTGCTTGACGAAGGACGCTATTTCAAAGGAAAGGAAACTGTAAAGACATTGCTTTCTGAAATGGCTAAATTAAAGTTGAACATTTTCCATTGGCATTTAACAGATGACCAAGGATGGAGAATTGAGATTAAGAGATATCCTCTGCTCACTGAGATTGGATCCAAAAGAGATTCAACTCAGATAAATTGCGGGTACGATTGGCCGTGGGTACATAATAAGTGGGATGGTAAGCCGCATTCAGGTTTTTATACCCAAGAGGATATCAAAGAGATTATAGACTATGCGGGAAAGCTTCATATTACAATTGTTCCTGAAATAGAGATACTGACACATACCACTGCCGCCATTGCATCCTATCCCTACTTGGGGACTACAGGTAAAAAAGTAAGTGTAGCTTGCAATTTAGGTGTAATGGACGAAGTGATTGATCCATCCAAGAATACTTCTATGGAGTTCATATATGATGTTCTGGATGAGGTATCCACATTATTTCCCGGAAAATATATTCATGTAGGAGGTGATGAGTTCCTCGGTGACCATTGGAAAAACTCTGAAAGTGTTCAAGAACTGAAGAAAAGTCTAAAGATTACTGAAGATTATGAACTGCAAATTTGGTTCTTCAATCAAATATCCTGGTACTTGAAGAATAAGGGAAAGAACATGATTGGCTGGTGCGATATTATCGGCAAATACAATAAACCGTCCAAGATGAAAGTTAATATGGCAGAAGGTACAATCGCCCAATATTGGCAAGGAGATTACAACGACTTGAAGTATTGCCTGGAACATTCACAGCATGTACTACAGTCGCATTCTGACTTTGCCTATTTCAATGCTTCTATTCCACAGATTTATAAAAGAGAACTGGTTCCGGCACAATTACCATCCGAACTGAGAACTAAAGTCTTAGGCATTTCTTCTGCTTCCTGGTCTGAGTTCAATGCCACTCCCGAACAAACTTACAAGCATATTTTTCCTAGGATTGCCGCATACGCAGAATTGGGTTGGACAAACGAAAAGCGAAAGAACTACGATAATTTCAGTAAACGATTAGAAAAGCTATGTTCAAAATGGAAAGAGCAAAAGCTTTGCGAAAAGGAATATAACTTGAAAGATTAAGCGGATGGTTGTCGAGTTTATTCCCACCTTATTGGTAACTTGTTCCCAAGCTGTTGGGAGTAGATTCCCAAGCTACTGGGAACTAATTCCCAGCTAATTGGGAATAGTTTCCCACCATAGGAGGATGAACTGGAACTATATTGACGCTGATTATCAGTACTGTTTGCTGAATATATAACTAATAACAATTTCTAAATGATGAAAAAGATAAGTCTTATTTTATTTCTGTTAATCTGCTCTTTGTATACAAAGGCAGACTCCTCGCCCCAATGGATAACAGCGTTCGAGAATCAGAATGCAACCAACTCATGGATTTGTTTTCAAAAGGAGTTTAATATAAAAGTAGTTCCGGCACATGCATCCGCTCGTATTGCTGCCGACAGCAAATATTGGTTGTGGATAAACGGCAAACTGGTTGTTCTGGAAGGAGCCGTAAAACGTGGACCTAACCCACGGGACACTTATTACGATGAGGTTGATATAGCCCCTTATCTGAAATCCGGTCATAATGTATTGTCTGCACTTGTGTGGTATTTCGGGAAAGAAGGTTTTTCATACAACCCGAGTGGTTCGGGAGCTTTACTTTTCGATTGTAAAGCTGATGAGTTTACCCTGAAGAGTGATGCTACTTGGAAGTCTGCCATGCATCCGTCTTACTATACGCCGTTAAAGCCTATTCCCAACTTCCGTTTGCCGGAGTCGAGCATCGGTTTTGATGCCCGGCAGGATGTAGCGGGGTGGGAGTCCGGTAACAATCCTTCCTGCAAGCATTGGGCGGCTGCCCGTGTTGTGGGCAAAGAAGGTGATGCGCCTTGGAATAAACTCCATCACCGTGTAATACCCATGTGGAAAGACTTCGGGCTGAAAGATTACGTGTCTCAAACCATACGCAAGGGTGACGAGTGCGATACCTTAGTTTGCCGCTTGCCCTATAATGCGCAAGTAATGCCCTATATGGAAGTTAATGCAGATTCGGGTCGGTTGATAACCATCTTGACCGATCATTATCAAGGTGGCAGTGCCTATAATGTCCGTGCCGAGTATATTACGAAACAGGGCACGCAACACTATGAAAATAAAGGTTGGATGAATGGAGAAAACGTTTACTACATTTATCCTAAAGATGTAAAACTTAGCAAGGTTCAGTTTCGTGAAACAGGTTATAATACTGAATTCGAGGGCTATTTTCATTGTAATGACGCTTTCTTGAATAAGATGTGGGATAAATCCCAACGGACTCTATACGTCACCATGCGCGATACTTATATGGACTGTCCCGACCGGGAACGTGCCCAATGGTGGGGCGATGAAGTGAATGAATCGGGCGAAGCTTTCTATGCACTCTCCGTAAGCAGCCACTTGCTGATGAAGAAAGGCATGTACGAGTTGATAGGTTGGCAGCGACCGACAGGAGAGATTTATGCTCCTATTCCTTCTTCCAATTATCATACCGAACTGCCCGGTCAAATGTTGGCATCCATCGGATACTTCGGTTTTTGGAATTATTATCTGAATACGGGTGACCTGCAAACAATAAAAGACCTCTATCCCGGCGTAAAGAAATACATGAACGTATGGCAAAAGAATGCCGATGGCACAATCAAATTCCGTGCAGGAGAATGGACTTGGGGAGATTGGGGTGAAAACATTGATATAAAGGTGCTTTTCAACGCCTGGTACTACATCGCCCTGCAAGGACAGCACAACATGGCTCTCGCTTTGGGACTGACCGATGAGGCTGAAGCATTGGCACAGGAGATGAAAGAGCTTAAGGTTGCTTTTAATAAGGTATTCTGGAATGGTAAAGAGTATCGTCATCCCGACTATAAATTACTGACGGATGATCGTATTCATGCACTTGCTGTAGTGTCCGGTCTTGCCGATAAAGAGAAATATCAGGCTATCCTGAATGTACTGAAACGTAGTGAGCACGCCAGCCCATACATGGAAAAGTATGTGATTGAAGCCTTGTTCAGGATGGGGCAAGGCAAGTACGGCATCGAAAGAATGAAGAAACGTTTTGCCGAGATGGTGGATGACCCCGAACGCTCGACCCTGTACGAGGGTTGGAGCATCGGTCCCGGAGGTTTCGGAGGTGGAACCACCAATCACGCATGGAGCGGAGGCGGCCTGACTATTATGTCACAATATGTATGCGGCATTTCTCCTGTAACGCCCGGTTATGAAGAATATAGGATATGCCCCCAACCGGCGGGAATTAAGCAGGCTGAAACTTTAGTACCCACTGTAAAAGGGAATATTCAAGTTTCCTTTACCGATGATTCCAAGACATTTGCACTGAATGTTTCGTCTCCGGATGGAATGAAAGCTATTATTTGCCTGCCTGCAACCTCAAAAACAATCTTGTTGAATGACGAGGTTATATGGACCAAAGGCAAACTAACAACTCGCGGTACAAATACTGTACTGGCTGCTGATAAAGTAAATTCATCTTCCATTGCATTCAAAATGAATGGAGGAGGTAATTGGAAATTTGTAACAATAAAGTAACCCATGAAACACAAAACTCTATTTATAGCCTGGATGCTGACTATGATTAGTCTGGCTGTTCAAGCTAATCCCTTATCTATCATCCCTTATCCCAATTCGGTAGTCACACATCCCGGAACCTATCAGTTTGAAGGTTGCCGCCTTTCATTTGACAAAGGATTGAAAAACGAGGCGATGCATCTGGAAAGTATGCTTAAAGAAGATTTCGGTCTGAGCAGCACCATCGTTAAAAAGGGAGCTAACATCCGTTTGCTTCTATCTCCTCAGTTAAAAAATGCCGAGGCTTATCGGTTACAGATAGCTAAAGAAGGAGTCACGATTACCGCTTCTTCTCCCCAAGGGATATTTTATGGCATACAAACCCTGCGTCAGGTATTGCAGATGCGGGATGACAAGCTTTGTGCCGGTTATCTCACCATCGACGACGAACCTGCTTTCCGGTGGCGTGCCTTTATGCTGGACGACGCTCGTGCCTTCAAAGGTATGGAGGTTGTAAAGCAACTGTTGGATGAAATGGCAGTGCTGAAAATGAACACCTTTCATTGGCATCTCACCGAAGACCAGGGATGGAGAATAGAAATAAAGAAATATCCCAAGCTGACAGAGATAGGAGGTACACGGGACTCCACACAACTGAACTGGTACGAAAGTACCATCTACGACGGCACCCCCCTAACCGGTTATTACACACAAAATGACATCAGAGAGATTGTGCGTTATGCCGCCGACAGGCACATTACTATTATTCCTGAGATAGAAATGCCGGGACATGCTTCGGCAGCAATTGCCGCCTATCCATGGTTGGGTACTTCAGGTAATGCCATTAAAGTGCCTTGTGCTTTCGGGGTGTTGTCTGAAGCGTTTAATGTAGCCGATCCAAAAGTTTTGGGTTTCCTAGAAGATGTACTTGACGAGGTAATCGAGTTGTTTCCTTCAAAGATTATCCATATCGGAGGCGACGAGGTGAAGTATGAGCAATGGAAGAACTCACCGATGGTGCAACAGTTTATGAAAGAGAAGCAAATCGGCTCTCCTACCGAACTGCAAGTGTGGTTCACCAACCACATCTGCACTTATCTCCAATCTAAAGGAAGGCGAATGATGGGATGGAATGACGTCACCGGTGACAAGTTGCACCACTATCACGACTTGGTGAAAGGTAATATGCAGCAGAAGCTCTCGCCGGATGCTCTTGTACAGTTTTGGACAGGCGATTTGGATCTCTTGCAGAAAGCAGCGGAAAGCGGGCATGAAATTGTAAACAGTTTCCACGAATACACTTACCTGAATTACAATCATGATAAAATCACATCTGGATTAGAATATACGTTTGCTCCCATTTCATTGGATAAAGCATACTCCTTTTCTCCCATACCGAAAGGTTTTCCTGTTCAATGGAGAAACCGAATTATAGGAATGGGCTGCCAGATGTGGGGTGAATGGATTCCTACGGTAAGAAGTATGTATAAAATGGTTTATCCTTATTGGGCTGCTCATGCCGAAACCGGTTGGACGCAGGAAAACCGGAAAGACTATACCCGTTTCAGAAATGCGTTGCCTTACTTTGTAACCCGTTGGACAGACAAAGGATATCTATTTGCCTCGGATGCGGAAGAATAGTTGAAGAATTTAGAATGATAGTACTTATGAGAAATTTAATCATACTGATTTGTCTCTCCATATCCTTGTGTGTATGGAGTAAAGAGGTCAAGCTTTATCATCAGATTGGTGATATGCTTGATTTGAGCGAGAAGGCTTATGAACGTAATGGCAGAGTAGTAGAACAAATCGACTCTATAGACGTGAGCCGTTCCTTCTCTGTTTTTATACGAGTTAGAACAGGTGCTGAGCAGTTAGGGGAAAAAGCTTTAGTTACAAATAAGAAAGTACTTGATCTTAGAGATCGTGGCTTTATTATAGGTACTCAAGATAATGGTTCCTGGATGGTCGGCTTTTCGGATGGTAAGAATGATCCGTGGGAGTATAAACCAACCGTCCGGCGGCAACCTATCAACGATGGTAAATGGCACTATATCGGCCTGACACATGATGCCGATAAACAAGAAATGCGGATGTATTATGATGGTAAAAATGTGGCTATCTACTGTACCAATGGCAATAACAACCTGGCTACGCACAATCCTTTCCGCTTGGGCTGCATAGACGACTCTCAATGGCATGCCTTTAATGGTTTCATAAAGGACTTTTACTTCGCGGACAAGGTTCTCGACGAAGAAGATATCCAAAGAGAATGCGGTGGATCATCTGCAATCTTTCAGGACGGATCACTTGCCCGGTCGGTTTCTGACATCAAGATAATGGCTTTTAATATTTATCATGGCGGTCACGAGCTTGGGCAGGAAGTGGGAGTTAACAGAGTTATTGAGGTTATAAAGAATTCCGGTGCAGATGTCATAGGTATGATAGAGACTTACGGTTCGGGAGCGATCATTGCCGATGCATTGGGGTATTACTTCTATCTGCGGAGTTCCAACCTTTCCATTATGAGCAAGTATCCGATAAAAGAAACTTATGACCTGTTCGACTCTTTCAATTGTAGTGGAGCAAGTCTTCAAGTCAGTCGTACACAAACAATCAATTATATCAATCTGTGGCTGGATTATCGGCCTATCACCAATGACCAACTGCTTAATCATGAAAGCATAGAAAACATCCTGGCAGGAGAATGGGAGATGCGGGCAAAGCAATTGCAAACAATCCTTGGAAACATGAAGCCTCTTCTGCAACAAGATGAAGTTCCGCTGATTGTTTCCGGAGATTTCAATAGTGATTCTCATCTGGATTGGGGCGAAAATACTAAAAACTTGAATGGACACAAAGGTTATGTGATAGAATGGCCTACCAGCAAACTCATGCTTAGCACCGGATTTAAAGACTCTTATCGGGAGTTGTATCCGGATGTTATTAAATATCCCTGCCTCACTTGGTCCACAATGGCCAAGAATGAATTGCAGTATCGTATAGACTTTATTTACTATAAAGGTAAAGGCATGAAAGTGCTCAACTCTGAAATGATAGATGAGCATCGGGTACGTTTCCCGTCTGACCATGCCGCTTTGATGACTACGTTTAAAATAAAATGATTATGATGGTTCGACATACAATAATATTTTATCCTTTAGAAAGCATTTAATTTCTGAAATAGAGAAAGGCCGTTTGTGATATGGATGTGGAAAGGTCTCTGCTTGATAATTTACCAAGCAGAGACCTTTGATATTGTATAGAATAGTTAGCTATCAGTTATTCTTAGTAACAACCACCTTCTGTTTTACTTTGTTGAAGTACCACTTGATGGTGTAGCTGCCTGCTGAGGATACTTTAAAGTTGCCGTCGCCTGCATCTTCAAACTCGCCTTCTACAGCGCCCGGGGCTATGTCATTCTCCCATTTTTCATCGGGACGTATTTTCCATTTGCTGTCTGCTGCCATGTTAACGGTAGCTGTCAGGTAATACTGGAACTTGTTGTTTTCATCGGTTTCGGTAGCCAGTGTCATGACTGTATCGCCGCTTCCCCAGCTATTGTAATCTCCTACAATGCCCCAGGAAGTGTATGCTTTAGACACTTTCAGTTCGCCGGTAGAGTTGTTGAATTCCAGGTAATAACTGTTCTTGGCGTATGCTTTGATGTCTCCACCGTTTCCGGATACAAGGGTTACGGGAGACTGCTCGGCGGTCATGCCTTCGGGTGCTCCCCAGTTGTCGGTGCTCCAGTCATCGCTTCCGCAGAGCTTCCAGCCATTCTTTGCTTTACCGTCAAAGTAAACCATAGCGGCGTATTTATTATCAGAATCCACCGAATAAACCTTTTGACTCTTGGCGAAGTCCCAACCATTGTAATCGCCGCGCAGGGCGATGGACGGATATTCCGGTTCGCCTTGATAGGGAGTGATCGTAGTTGATATCACGTTGGAGTACAGCGTATCGGCAGCTGCCGAGATGGAAGAAGAAACGCGAATCTCTACTGCCACAGGCTCAACTTCCATTTCGTATTTCTTCAGCAGAGAGATGATTTTGCTGTTCAAATCACTAACAGTAATGCTGTAAGACACATCTGTTTTGGATGAAGCCAGTACTACTTTATTGTTGGTGAAGTTTTTGCCCTTCACATCCATTTCCAATGAATTGATGACGCTTGCCTGATATCCCATTTCGGGCTTTGTCCAGCTGATGGTGAATGCTTCTTTGGCAGCATCCTTCGATTGGAGTACATACTGGTCGTTCAGCGGTGACAAAACAGACGGGGTAGCGTCTTCCGGCGTATAGGATATCTTGTCAAGGTCGCTTTCGCAAGCCGTGCAGAGCAGTAGGGCAAAGATAGAAGCTGATATGCTTTTTATGAGTTTCATGATGATTCGCTTTTGATTAATAACCTTCATTTTGTTGTAAGTTTCCGTTTACCGTCAGGTCGGTCACGGGGATGGGGTACACGTTGTATCGCTTGTTTACTCCTACACCCGTGCTGATACCTCCTTTAAAGTCCCAGGTATAGGTAGAAGAAATCAGCAGGCCGAAGCGCACCAAGTCTGTACGGCGTACACCTTCCCAATACATCTCGCGACCGCGTTCGTCCAGCAGGTTACGGAAGCTGTTCTCAGTCAACCAGCTTTCAGAAACCTTGTGAAGTTCGTCGCCGTAAGCACGTTTACGCAATTCGTTGATGTATCCCACGGCGGTGCTTTTACTGCCTTCTCCACCACGTGCCACAGCTTCGGCATACATCAGGTAGATATCTCCCAGGCGGAACATGGGGAAGTCGGTATCTACCCACAAGGTATTCTTACCCGGTGTACCGTCGCTGCCCAGGTTGCTGAACTTATACACACTCCAACCCTCGGTCTCGAATGTACCTGCTACAGTTGTAGTGATGTTGATGGAACGTCCTTTGTCCTCGAAGATACCGCGCTTGTCCAAAATCTCGGAAGCCTTGGGTGCTTCATTGTTCTTGTAGTCGAAAAGTTTCACTAAATTGCTGGTGCCACGGAATCCCGACCAGCCTTGATCTACTCCACTATGAGCAAGCAACACTTCTTTGTCCTCTTTTCCGCGTGCACCGATGATGATGGCGGCCATACCCCATGACTGAACGGTTTCTCCGTCGAAGATAATAGGGTAGATGATTTCCTTTCTTGTATCTTGATTCTCGCCATTGTCGGCTCTGAACAAGTCGGCATAGTTGTCGGCCAGTTGGTATCCGGCTTTGATAACCTCGTTGCAAGCGTTTACACAATCGGTATAACGTGCTTTGCCCGTGTAGACTTCGGCATTGAGATACATACGTGCCAGCAGGGCATTGGCTACTGCCTGGTCTGCAATGCCATACTTGGAGCGTGGAGCGGGCAGACTGGATTTCACTTCGTTCAATTCCTTCTCTATCCAGTTGAACAGTTCTTCTCTTGACAAGGGAGCGGGCTCAATGGAATAATTGGCTTCGGTAATGAACGGCGGCAATGCGAACATATCCATCAGTACGTAGTAAGCAAAAGCACGGTTGAAACGCGCTTGGGCGGTATAGCTCACTTTGTCCACTTCGGCCGGGGCGTTCGGTATGTTCTTCAGAAATTCGTTGACCAAGGCAACGATATACATGCAACGTTGATACACACCTTCGATGGGTTCTACTTTATTGGTAGTCCATGCAATGTGGTTGATCTCGGTGCACCAGGCATCGTTCCAGGCATTCTTCATCTCATCGGTGGGTTGCTCCTGCAAAGTCCACCAACAACGCAGCAAGGCTGTGT
>JAEXAJ010000098.1 GCA_023458215.1 Bacteroidota bacterium | reverse complement strand
GGTGCCACCAGGAATCGAACCGGGGACACAAGGATTTTCAGTCCTTTGCTCTACCAACTGAGCTATGGCACCTTTTTCGTTTGCGGGTGCAAAGATAAAGAGTTTTTTTTATACCGCAAGGCTTTTTCAGGAAAATGTCTGAAAAAGGTGCCACTTTCAGAAGAGAGCGACACCTTATGGAGGATTAAGTCAATTATTTAGTCTTAGTCAATGTTGGGATTGATGCTGTGCCAATCTTTGATAGCAGGCAGTACGCCCATTTCGATAACTTCGTCACGCAATTTGCAGAGGTGAGCGTAGCTTTCTTTCAGTTTGGCTTCTTCTTCGGGAGTACCCTTCAACTCTTTATAGTGTACACCATCCTTATTGATAACAGTTTCCATTGCCATCATAATATGGTCGAAACCATGGCTGTGAACATACGTGCCGGCAGGCCAATGGAATGGTTTACCACCCATAGCGGCTGCAATCATCTCGATAGAAACGTATGCGGGGCTTTGGAAAGAAGAACGTCCGCGTAGGGCGATGATGTTGGCACCGCCTTTGGTAACTTTGCTTTGAATCTCAGCCCACTGTTCTTGGGTCAGGGCAGGAGTGCCGATAATGTCGAGCAACGGTTTACCGTCAACTTTGGCAGTGGACGCATATACCGCCATTTGTTCGCCATGACCGCCATAAGTACGGCAGTTTTCTATTTTGTCGGGGGCGATGCCGAAGTGCTTGGAAAGCTCGCTGCGCAGACGGGTACTGTCGAGTGCGGCAAGAGTGGTTACTTGAGAAGGTTTCAGACCGGAGTATAACAAAGTAATCAAACCGGTGATGTCGGCAGGGTTAAAGATCACGACTACGTGCTTCACATCCGGGCAGTAGGCCTTTACATTCTTACCGAACTCTTCGGCAATGGCAGCGTTGCCTTTCAGCAAGTCTTCACGTGTCATGCCTGCTTTGCGGGCGGCACCACCCGAAGATACTACATATTTGGCACCGGTCAGCGCTTCTTTAATGTCGGAGGTGAAAGTAAGATTCAGACCTTCGAATCCGCAGTGGAACAATTCTTCCGCTACACCTTCCAATCCGGGAGCGTAAGGATCGTATAAACAGATGTTCGGAGTGAGATGCATCATAATGGCGGTCTGCGCCATGTTGGAGCCAATCATACCGGCTGCGCCTACAATGGTTAATTTGTCATTTGTCAGAAATTCCATAATTCTATGTATTTAAAAGGTGAATAACTTACTGCTTTAATGTTTTCGATGTTACAAAGATAACCCATTTCCCAAGGAGTTGTTCATAGAAAAAAGTTATCTCTCAGAGCTAAAAGTTATTCCTTTTCATTTTATTCTACTCTCAGTTTACATTATCTTTGCAACAAAACGAAAGATTATGAGCATTGAGTTAGGAAAGTTCAATACGTTGAAGGTAGTAAAGGAAGTCGATTTCGGCATGTATCTGGATGGTGGTGAAGAGGGAGAAATCTTGCTTCCGTTGCGTTATGTTCCCGAAGGCTGTGAGCCGGGAGATGAATTGAATGTGTTTATCTATCTGGATAATGAAGAACGCCTGGTGGCTACCACACTGACACCACTGGTGCAAGTGGGTGAGTTTGCCTGCCTGGAAGTGGCATGGATCAACCAATACGGCGCCTTTTTGAACTGGGGACTGATGAAAGATCTTTTTGTCCCTTTCAGTGAACAGAAGATGAAAATGCAGGTGGGAAAGAAATATGTTATTCACGCCCATCTTGATGATGAGAGCTACCGTATCGTAGCCTCGGCGAAAGTAGACCGTTACTTATCCAAAGAGGCCGCTACTTATGAACCGGGGCAGGAGGTGGACATCCTCATCTGGCAGAAAACGGATTTAGGTTTCAAGGCTATTATAGAAAATAAGTATAGCGGTTTGTTGTATGACAGTGAAATATTCCAGCCCTTGCATACGGGTAATAGGCTGAAAGCCTATATAAAACAAGTACGCGAAGATGGCAAGATAGACCTGATGCTTCAGAAACCGGGACAAGCTAAAGTGCAAGACTTTGCCACAACCTTGCTGGAACATATCCGCAAGAATGGAGGACGAACGGCGTTGAACGATAAAAGTCCGGCGGAAGATATCTACGCAATCTTTGGTGTCAGCAAAAAGACCTTTAAGAAAGCAGTGGGAGACTTGTATAAGAAGCATCTGATAGTGCTGACGGAAGAAGGAATGAGAATTAGTGATTAATCACTAAATAGGGTTTTCCCTATTTAAGATTAGAGATAAATATACGAATGGGGGAAAAGATTCCCCTATTTTTGCTTCTACAAAAGAGATGAATAGACAGAGTATGAACTTCTAAAAAAACGCTATCATGAAACGAATAATATTTATATGCCTTGCCGCAGTGATGGGTACTACTATTTGTAGTGCGGCGATGAGTAACAGTAAAATACGTAAAGAAACACTTTTTCTGACGGACAAGATGGCTTATGAAATGGGCTTGAACACCGAACAATATAATGATGTATATGAAATCAATTACGACTTCATAGCAGGTGTAAGTTATCTGATGGACGATGTGCTCCGTGGTCAGGAGTGGGCTTTGAACCGTTATTACGATTATCTGGATGTACGTAACGACGATTTGCGCTGGGTGTTGAGTAGCCGTCAGTACAGTAGGTTTATGCAAGCCGATTATTTTTATCGTCCGATTTATGTAAACGGTGGACGCTGGCAATTTCGTATTTATATAAACTATACCAACCATAACCATTTTTATTTCCCGCGTCCGTATCATTACCGTACGTATTGCGGAGGCCACTACCGTACTCGTCATAATAATGCAAGCTATTACCGGGGGCGTTATAATCATTCTGTTTACACCGGTTCTTATAGACTCCGTGACGATAGGGCATATACTACCACCCGCCGTTCGGACTTCGGGTCAGTGAATATTCGTCCCAATTCAAGCACGCGTCCATCGGGAAGTGTTTCAACAAGACGAAGCAGTAGCACAAGAGAAAGTGTGAATTCACGTAGTAGGAATGTAGAAAACACAAAAACTAGAGATAATAATAGGAGCTCACGTAGCAGCAGAGTAAGCTCGGAGAGCAGCAACAGTCGCAGAAGTTCGGCTACAAGTACACGAACTTCAAGTAATGGTTCTTCTCGTTCTTCAGAGAATAAACGGGAAAGATAATTGCTAGTAAGCGCGCCAAGTGATTCATCACTTGGCGCGTTTCTTTATTATCACTCCTCAGGAATCAGGCTGAAATAGTCTTTTGCTTTTCCTTTCAGTTGCAGGTTTTCTATTTTTATTTGGGCGGCTTCTGCTTCACTGATCATTTCTTTCTTAACCAATCTTTCCGTGAGCAGACGTAAATAGCCGTCCTGATTTTCTTTCAACTTGCCTTCTTCAGTAAACGAATTGCGCCAGTGCTTGGGTTTGGGGATGATGGAAGCGAGGAATATACATTCCTCAATGCCCAACTGTGACGGGCGTTTGCCGAAATAGAAATCTGCGGCTTCTTGTATGCCGTAAATCATCGGACCCCATTCGATGATATTCAGGTAAACTTCGTACATGCGGGCTTTAGATGTCAGACGTTCGGTTTCTATCAGCCAGACGATGAGGGCTTCTTCCAGTTTGCGGGCGATGTTTTTGTTCCGGTTCAGGAATACATTCTTTACCAGTTGCATGGAGATGGTACTGCCGCCCCGCGCAAAACGGCGTACCTGAAGGTCGTAGACCAGTGCCTCACGCATGGCATCGGGCAAGAATCCTTGGTGGTAGAAAAAAGCGCCGTCCTCACTTTGCATCACAGACATCTGTAGCAAAGGAGAAATACTATCCAATGGAGTAAAATGTTCCCATGACGGACCAATGGGGAAAGTGCGTACCGGTTGTCCGTTTTCGTAAGCAGTATATTCAAACTCACCGGACATCTTACGTAAATCCGTTTTGCCGTAGCCCAGGATGCGGAAATCTTTTTCCTTTAATTCCGATTCCAACTTCATACTATCCAGACGGGCAAAGTCTACATCCAGCAGGAAATGATAAGCCAATTGTCCGGAGGTTTTGATACCCTCTAAATTTTCAAACAGACCTTTGGGTAATGAACTGAACAGTTCTTCAGCCTCGAACCAAGGCTTGCGAACGGAGGCTGTAAAATGCCATGTCTTTTCTTCCTCCTTATTTTGTTGCCATTCCGCTTTCAAGTATGGATGAAAAGCCAAGGCATTGAACTGGATAAGGCTGGTACTGTCCAACTCCATTGCCTGTGGGGTGATATTTAAATGAAAATCCAGTTTCCCGTGATTTAAGTTGATAACTTCGGGAGATATACGTTTGTGATACAGGCGTAGTCCGCGAACTTCCGACTGACCGACAAGCCGGGTACTTGTCCCATTGGGCGATTCTTGCGAAAGGCTGCATATAAGACTGTCGAAATGAACTTCGGCGCCAAACCTGCGGTGAATATAAGGTACAGTTAAGTTGGGGGCATGAATACTGGCATGCAGGTGTCGGTCGGAAGGGTTGATTTCGCCTTCGGTATTCCATTGCTGGGTCAGGGTATCTTCGATAATCGAGATTTCGGACTGAAAGCGATGATCGTCGATACGGAATTTAGGGATACGGAAGGTTACGAATTTGTTATCTTTCCGTTCGCTGATACTCAGATTGGTAAGTTCTCCATTGCCGGGCAGCAGACCGAATAACAGATTCAGCAAGGTATTAGTGCGGCGACTATAATCTGACGACTTATCTTCTTTCGGGGATGTGCCCGACGATGGATCGTGTGACGGCAAAAAAAGAAAATCGTAATTGGCTATGGAGTCCCGTTTGATAAAGTTCAGCACTAAACCATCCATTTGTACCCGTTTAACTCTGACATCCCCCCAAAGCATTTTCCATAAACTGATGCGGACATCCAGCGATTGAAGGGCAAGAAGGGTGTCACGATTTTCCGGAATGACCATTAATCCTTGCAAGGAGATCGTGTTTATACCTCTCATTTTCAAGTCGGCATAAGTTATATCCAGTCCATATCGTTGTTCCAAGCGGGTGATGCGTTTATCGGCTATATGTCTTAGCATATTTCCCCGGCAGGTATATGCTATCGCAAGCAGGAGAATAAACAGAAAGCAGCTTCCAATAATTATTCTTTTAGTTTTCTTATTCATCATTCTCTTCTTGGCTATTTATAAACTTTGGTTTTATTGCACAATGTATTCTTGTTATGCTTTCTTTTCCTACAAATAATATAAGTAATAGAACACTATTGCTCTGCAAAGGTACGCAATTAAGATAATAACTAGTGTTTTTTCTTGTGCGTTATAATTAGGAAGATATTAAAGAAGTCAGTTTCTCGGGGATAAGGCTTTATTTAATTTCTGCGGCATTATGAATGCATTAAGAAATCAATTAAATGTTTACATTTGTAGATGTGGTAAGAGGTGGATGTTGCCACATAGAGATATTCGTAGAATGGTTACTATAAGAGTATAGTTGCAGTACGATAGCTTTTAGTGCACAGTTCAATAAGAACTTGGTATGTTGCCTCGTTCCATAGCGTGGGCAAATATAATGAAAAGTTTGCAATACAAAACTTTCTTTATAAAAAATACATATTAAAAATTTATTTTCTCTCTCTCTTCTTTAATATTAGTATCTATTTCGAGCAATCTGTCTTAATAAGTATTTATTCTCGCACACGTCGTTATATGCTTTATAAATAGTAGGTTATAAATAATCGATAAACGGTTTTTCCACTATCAAAAGGTCGTTTATATCTAACATTAAATGCTGTAAATGAGAATACCAAGTTCTTATTGAACTTGTTTTTATGCATGTTTTTGTATTGTTGCTGTCTTCCTAAAATAATACTTTATTAACCTTATATGCAGTGCTTATGAAATTTAAAAGCTTGACTCAAACAAGCAAGTATGCCTTGCTGGTCGGCATATTGTCTGCCGCGTCTATCTCTTCATTTGCTAACTTAACGACAGTTGACTCCTCTTTGCCTATTGTCAGCCAACAGACTACAAAAATCAAAGGAGTCTTACTTGATGCCACAACGGGCGAACCGTTGATTGGCGCCAGTATTGTTGTCAAGGGTACAAGTAACGGAACTATCACCAACATTGATGGTGAGTATGAACTCAGCGCCCCTGTTGGCGCCACTTTGACTATTTCGTTTATCGGATATAAGTCCATTGAGGTAAAGGCTGCCGCAAACATGGGCCGAATCCAGTTGGCCGAAGATACCGAGACTTTGGATGAAGTAGTGGTAGTGGGCTATAGTACCCAGCGCAAAGAAAGTTTAACGGGTGCAATGCAATCAGTGAAAGGTGATAAATTGAGAGACATCACTAGTCCGTCTGTTGAAAATCTGTTGAATGGTAAAGTAGCCGGCGTATATGTTGCTCCCGGTTCGGGGCAACCGGGTTCTAGCGGTGCCGTAGTAATTCGTGGACAAGCCACCCTGAATGGAGGAACTGCTCCGCTTTGGGTAGTCGATGGTGTGATTGTAGGTAGTAGTGCCGGACAGCTAAATCCCAGTGATATTGAAACAATGACAGTCTTGAAGGATGCCGCTTCTACAGCCATTTATGGTTCGCAGGGTGCCAACGGTGTAGTGGTCGTTACTACAAAAAGTGGTAAAGCTGGAAAGATGAGTGCTAATGTATCGGCCAAACTTGGTATCAGTACACTGAACAATGGCAATTTGGAAGTGATGAATGGTGCCGAACTTTATGATTACTATTCCTCTTTCTCCAATCAGAATGAAATTAAGTTTCCCCGTTACAACCCGGATTTGCGCAACAGCGACTTCAGTTGGTGGGACCTGGCTACTCACAATGGTTTCAACCAAGAGTACAATGTTTCTCTGCAAGGGGGGAGTGAAACTTTGCAATCTTATTTATCTTTAGGCTATTACGATGAAGAGGGAGCCGTGAAAGGATATGATTATTCGCGCTATAACTTCCGCTTGCGTACTACCTACAAACCTTTTTCGTGGTTGACAGTAAAACCCAGTGTTTATGGCTCTCGTCGTGATATCAAAGATCGGCAATATGACGTGACATCCATGTACTCTATGTTTCCGTGGGATAGTCCTTTTGATGAGAATGGCAACTTGGTTCCTAATCGTTATTCAGGCTGGGTGAACTCAGCTCAAAACAATTATCTGAATGATTTGCAGTGGAATCATAGTTCTTCCCGAAACCTGGAGTTCATGGGAAACTTTGATTTTGATATTCGGATTACCAAATGGTTGACCTTCTCTTCAGTAAATAACTATCGTTATATCACTTATGCTTCGGAAGGATATACTGATCCTCGTTCTGTGGGTGGCGAAAGTGTTAATGGACGTATCACGGATTATCGCTCCGAATCGGCGCGTCGTTATACCAATCAGATTTTGCGTTTTAACCATAGCTTCGGCAAACATGCTGTGAATGGTTTGGTGGCTTATGAGTTCAATGACTACTGGGGAAAAGTATTGGATGTATATGGTACCGGTTTTATACCCGGGTTCGAAGTACTGGATGTAGTGGCTAAACCCGAAAGAACAAAAGGTCGAATCAGCGAGTGGGCTGTGCAGTCTTACTTGTTCAACGCCAACTATTCTTATGATAATAAATATTTAGCCCAAGTCTCTTTCCGTCGTGACGGTGCATCCAATTTTGGTGATAATGCTAAGTATGGTAATTTCTTTTCAGTCAGTGCCGGCTGGAATATCAATCACGAAGCATGGTTCAATGCCGATTGGGTAGACAACTTGAAACTTCGTGTAGCTTACGGTTCAGTAGGTAATCGTCCGTCAGATCTTTATCCGCAATACGACTTGTATAGCGTATCATCCAGCTATAACGGCGATTCGGGTGCTTTGATCTCTCAAATCGGTAACAAAGATCTTACTTGGGAGAAAACCTATACTACCGGTATCGGTCTGGATGCAACTCTATTCAGCAACCGCTTGCGATTTAACTTCGACTATTATATTAAGAATACGGATAACATTCTCTATAAGGTGCCTATCAGCGGGTTGACCGGTGTAACCTCTATCTGGAAAAATATCGGTGAGATGAAGAATACGGGTATTGAAATCAATATTGGCGGTGACATTATCCGTACTAAAGACTGGAACTGGAGTGTGGACTTTAACCTGGGACATAACAGCAATACGCTTAAAAAACTTTATAAGGTAAAAGATGCCGACGGCAACTATGTGGTAAGACCCATCAAGAGAGGGGCAGGTTTGAATATTGCCGGAACTGCCGATTATGTATTAGAGCCGGGTTCTCCGATCGATACTTATTATTTGCAGGAATGGGCGGGTGTCAATCCCGAAAATGGTGCTCCGCAATGGTATACTACAGTTACCAAAGACGGAGTGAGTACTCGTGAAGTAACCAGCAATTATGCCAAAGCCGACAAAGTGAAGTGTGGCAGCGCTTCTCCCGATTTCTTCGGTGGTTTCAGCACTTCGTTGACTTGGAAGAACTTCGACCTTGGGGCAGTATTCGGCTACTCGGTGGGAGGTACTCTCTATAACTACTCTCGACAGGAATATGATTCGGATGGTACTTATACTGACCGTAACCAGATGAAACTTCAAGAAGGCTGGAAACGTTGGGAGAAACCGGGTGATATCGCTACTCATCCTGTGGCTAAGTACAATAATGATTCTCAAAGTAACGCAGCTTCTTCCCGTTATCTGGAAGATAGCGACTACTTCAAAATGCGTTCGTTGACAGTGGGCTATAACTTTAAGTTACCCCAATATTTTATATCCAATATGCGCGTGTACTTCACCGGCGAGAACCTCTTTACCATTACCAAGTATTCCGGTGTCGATCCTGAACTGCCGGCCGATCAGGATAATGGTACTGTTATGAGCTCTACCGGTCCCGGCGTGTACCCTTCAGTACGCAAGTTTATGTTTGGTGTTAATCTAACCTTTTAATTAGAACTGACTTATGAAAAAGATATTAGCTATACTTCTTGCGGTAATGTCATTGACCGCTTGCGACATTGAACGTTTACCTTATGGTTCAATGGCCGCAGAACAAATTACCGGTGATCCGAACACCTCGTTGGAATCATTGTTGAACGGTATTTATGCACAGTTGAAAACGTGGTCAGACCCTATGCATCGTTGCGGTGAATATGCAGGTGACAATATGATGATTCGCGGCGGGTCTACAGACGCATTCTTTGAATTTATCTCCTACTCGCGCACTCCGGCCAATTATCGGTTAATGAATTTCTGGGATTACGGCTACAAAGCTATTGCCCAGGCTTCAAACGTTATTAGCATGATAGACGAAGGACAGAGCGAAGCGATAGACAATCAGATTGGTGAATGTTATTTTATTCGTGGGTTGATGTATTTCTATTTTGTCCGTGCTTATGGTCGTCCTTACTACCAAAGTCCGGAGACGAACTTAGGGGTGCCTATCGTAAATGGTACTCCTGATGATGTAAACAATCTGAATCTGCCGGATCGTGCTACCGTACAGGCTACTTACGAACAAGTAATCAGTGACTTGACTAAGGCGGAAAGCCTGATGTCATTGGACAAAGGGCCGGCTTATGCTTCTAAAGAAGCTGCACAAGCTATCTTGTCACGCGTATATCTTTATATGAGTGGAACCTATGAATCTCCGAATGCAAAGTATGCTCAACTGGCTGTGGACTATGCCGGGAAGGTGATTGATTCTCATAAATACTCACTGCTCTCCAATGCCGAGTTCATGAAGTACAATACGATTGTTCCTGAGAATAACGACGAATCCATTTTTGTGGTGAAACGTTTGGCTTCCGAATTTTCCGGTTTCGATCATTACTACGGTGTAGGTGGTATGTATGCCAACATCGGTGGTATGGGTTGGGGCGAAATGTATGCCAGTGCAAAATACATTGCCTTGTTGAACGAGACAGGTCGCAACGACTGGCGTCCCGATCATTATAAAATAGTAGATGCCCGTGCAGCTTTCATCGAACCTACCTATGAGGAAAAAGAAGACGGTAGCGGATATACCGAAGTTTTCCGCTTTATTGTACAAGACAGCCCTACTACCTTGAATTATATCCAGGCACCTGTAACCCATACCGGGAATACTGTGACCTGCAAGGATGGTGACAATACTTATACGTTGACTCCGGTAGATGCCGGACAAGAAATTTATTCAATCAATTATAAAGATGGAAATACGTATACAGGGGTACTTGATTATTACATTTCCTTGAATCGTGCATATCCCCAGTTCTACATTACAAAGTGCTCGCGCGAGGGGGAAGACACCCACTTGCATTCGCCGGTCATCAGCCGTTTGGGTGAGATTTATTTGAATCGTGCTGAGGCTTATGCCAAGTTGGGAAAATATTCTGAGGCATTGCTCGACTTGAATCTTATCCGCAACCGTTCTATTCCGGGCGCTGGCTATGCTTCGTTGGATGCTACCAATGCCGGCGAGCGCATTGATAAAGAACGTCAGTTGGAGTTAGCCTATCAGGCTGAGCGTAGTTATGATGTGTTCCGCAATGGCAAAGCATTGACACGCCATTATCCAGGGCCGCATAAGCAATTTGAAGATGTACCTGCTACAGATTATCGTGTAACTTATTATATTCCACAAGATGCAATTGACTCTTATCCGGGAACTCTGACACAGAACCCTACAAGTAATTGATAAACTTCTCGCCTTAAATTTGAATCTTAAAGAAAAAGCCAACTAACTCATTTTTTCGGGTTAGTTGGCTTTGTGTTTTCTGCTTATGATAACTTATTCGATAGGAATACCTTTGTAGAAATCTAATATCTTCGTATTGAATATATATTCATACTTGGCTTGCAGCTCATCAGACTGGGCTTTCATCAGATTTTGTTTGGCTTCGTTGTACTCTACGGCGTTTGCTTTTCCGTTATCATACTTCTCGCTCATCAACTTAAAGGATTCTTCGCTGGCAATGGCGGCCGCTCTACTGCTGGTGTATTTGCTTTCGGAAGCTGTTGCGCTATACCATGCTTGCTGAATCTCTTTGTAGAGAGACTTCTTTACGTTGTCCAGATCCAGTGCAAAACTCTCTTGTTTCAAGCGTGCCGTACGTACTTGGTTGCGTGTAGCGAAGCGGTTGAAGATAGGTACGCTCAGGCTTAGACCGACATACTTGCTGAAGTTGTCGTTCATCTGCTGACTGAAGTTGCGGTCGATCGTAGAATAATAATTCGTTCCCAGACTGCCGTTCAGGCTTAGTTGCGGATAATAGTTGCTTTGAGCGATGCGAATGCTGTGCTTGCTTCCTTCCAAACGGAGCTGAGCCGCCTGAACGCCCGGCTTGCTTACCATCGCAGTTTGATAAATCTCATCCGGCGGAGTGAGGGGATTCATATCCAGGTTGGCATCCGGAGAAGCTAACGCAAAACCTTCCGGTGTTTCCAACTCGAGCAGCTGGCTGAGATCGAGCAAGCTTAACTTGTAGTTGTTGAATGCCTGTACGGCTTTCATCTCATCTTGCGCCACACGCGATTTGGCTTCGGCTACTTCGGCGGGCGAGGCTTTTCCTAATTCGGCCAGACGGTTGATGCGGGCATATTGCTCTTTGCTCAAGCTGACTTGTGCTAAAGCCACCTGGTAGAGTTCTTCATTGAACAGTGCCTTCAGATAGCCCGAGGCTATATTGATGGAAATATCCTCTTTCGCCTTTTCGAGGTCGGCGATGGCTGCCTTCAGGTTTAGCTTGGTAAGTGCATACTGATTGGGTATCTCAAAGCCGGTAAAAAGAGGAATGTTGGTATTCAAACTCATATTTGTACCGTGGCTGGCGGTGTTGACATATACCGTTGAATAGTCGCCCGTGTTTTGGTCTTTGATGGCCGTTTGCGTACGTCCCCAGTTCCAACTTTGACCGGCGCTGGCGTTCAGGTTCGGCAGCCGGGCCCACTTGGCCGTATTTGCGTTAACAGCTTGTTGTTCGGTGGCATTGACACTCTTGCGAATGTCGATATTGTGCTCGATGGCATAGTCGATGCATTGACGCAAGGACCAGCGTTCTTGCGCCTGTGCTGATATGCAGCCAACTATAGCGAGATATAAAAATATCTTTTTATTCATAATACTTCTCCTTCAATCAGTTTAGGTTTATTTATCTTTTTTCTCGGCACCACGGATTTTGTCTTTGGCGCTGATTCCACTCTTGACGGCGATCTTGATACCGTCGCTCATACCTACTTTGATGGGTTTACGCTCGAATTTCTGTGCAGGAACACTATCAGTCATTACATAAACAAAGGTGCTGTCGCCACTGAACTCGATAGTGCTTTCGGGCAAAGCCAGTGTTTTCTGAATGCGTTCCAGTACGATTTCGGCATTGGCGGAGTATCCCGAACGTATCTGTACACTATCCGGTGCGGCAATGGCTGCTTTGATTTCAAACTGATTGGCACCATTTTCTTCCACACCTTTCGGAGAAATGTATTCCAGTACGGCATTGAAAGAAAGATTCTGTAAAGCACCGATTGTGAGTTTTACCGGCATGCCTTCGTGTACACGTCCTACTTCGGTTTCGTCGATCTTACCACGGAAAATCAAATCGTTCATGTTGGCTACGGTAGCGATAGTGGTTCCGTCATTGAAGGTATTACTCATGATAACCGAGTTACCTACCTTGATGGGCACATCCAGAATCAAACCGTCGATAGTGGAACGGATCAACGTGCTACTGAAAGAGGCGCTGTTCTTGGTAATACCTTCTTTTATAATCTCCAGATTGTCTTTGGCGGCTTGCAACTCTTCGCGCGCTTGTTTTATGGTAACTTCCCCTTTTTCGTATTCTTCGGTGCTGATTAGCTTGTCTTTGTATAGCTTTTGTACACGTGAGAAATCTGTTTCAGCCTGCGCTGCACTGATTTCTGCCAAACGTACACGGCTTTCGGCCTGATTTAATTGTCCCAATTCGGGAATAACCTTCACTTTGGCGATGACTTCGTTCTTTTTGATAGTCTCTCCGGCTTCTTTGTACACTTCGGAAACGATACCCGAGATTTGCGGTTTGATGAGGACTTCGTCTCTTGGTTCTACCTTACCGGTAGCTACAGTTGTCTTTTCCAAATCGGTTACTTCGGGTGTTACTATTTCGTACACAGCAATTTTAGGTTGAGACTTCTGGTACAGGAACACGAATGTCCAGATAAACAGGGCGGCTACTACCACCAACAATGCGATTTTCAGATACTTCTTAGCTTTCATCTTATTATAGTATTATTATTTTATTTAGATTCTTCATTCTTTATTTTTTTACTCGTCCCTTATCGCCTCAATAGGCTTGATGGACATGGCACGGTATGCAGGTGCGATTCCGGCTGTTATACCCAATATGACTACCATAATGGCGGCTCCTATTGCCAATCCGAAACTTACTTGAAAATTGACGTTGGGGTGTTCGACCTGCATGCCCATGTTCATCATCTGCAATATAAACACCGAGAACGAGATGCCTGCCATACCTGCAATCAGTGTCAGCACCATGCTTTCAGTCAGGATTTGCTCCATGATGGTGCGCGGAGTGGCGCCTATAGCCCGGCGGATACCTATTTCTGTAGTCCGTTCCTTTACAGTCACCATCATAATGTTGGACACGCCGATAATACCGCTTATCAGTGTACCTAACCCGATCATCCAGATCAGTACGTTGATTCCCGCAAAGAGTGAATCGACCATCGAGAACATGGCTTCGGCATTCAGCATTGTTATAGCCTGGCTGTCATCAGGATGTATGAAATGGTGCTGCTTGATAACCTTCTCAATCTGCGGTTGCAGGGTGGTTACTTTGTAGCCCGGTTTCATGGTGAGGCACATTAGTCCGATATCGGCACCGGTGTTATAAGCGGTGGCAAAGGTACTGAAAGGGATGCTGATGCTCTCTTCTGCACGACCGTTGATTTGCATGTTAGCATTACTGTCGTCCGATACGCCTACTATCTGAT
>JAEXAJ010000097.1 GCA_023458215.1 Bacteroidota bacterium | reverse complement strand
CTACATTTTTTAAGTTTTCCATTAAATAAAATAAGTTGTTTAATAATTAATTGAGTGAGACATTATATTAGCTCATAAATTCGGGCGCAAAGATAGTAGTATTTTCTTGAAGAGCAAAAAGTTCCATCTGTTATTTCTCGGTATTTTTACATCCGGCTCGTATAAAAATAGTGGGAACTCCGACCGAGTTGTTTTGTATAGAGAACGAAACAAGGCAAAAACGTTCTGTAGGTGGTGCGTTTGCCACAAACAAACGGTCTAAATCCCACACGTTAATGAAGTAAATGCCACACGTCAATCCCCCAAATGCCACATGTTTCACCTGCTGAACTATGGCATTTCACTTATTGAGTTGTGGCATTCGGGAAGCTAAGATGTGGCATTTCAAATGAAATGAAAAGGGAGGATACAAATAGAGGAGAAACAATGTCCCTCCTCTTATGCTAATTTAAAGTTGAATCTGAATTAAGATTACGAATACAAATATACGACATTGAAAAGCCGAAGTCAAGTATTCAGGTGTTTTTTTTGAAAGGGAAGTAGTCGCTGAAAGAGATACAATAGGGAAAGCATGAGAGTCATTTGCAAAAGATAAGACATTTCAAGCATTCTTCCTGATATACGCCAGCGCCGCCCCTATCGCCGTCCTGTATTCCGCATACTGTGGAATATGGAAACGCACCCCATATATCTTTTCCATATTTGGAAAAACCTCATGGCATTGCGGAAATTTAGTAAGATTACCGATCAAGACGAAATCTTTGACAGGACCATTCAGCGCAGACAACACAGCTGCACCACCTATCGTTTGCAGCACCATATAAATAATCCCTTTTGCAATATCTTCCTGCGAAGCGTTGCTATCCGCCTTTCCGAACAAAGAAGCAGTGGCATGCACCGGAAGATCCGGCAAAGGACGATTGCAAATATCTCCGATCTGTAAGTTTACGCGGGTAACGTCGCCTTTCTCGGCAATGGCTGCAATCTGCCTGAAATCATGCGTCTTCAGCAACAAGCGGGAAAGCCCCTGCAAAGTGCCTCCGCCAATAGCCATACCACCGATATGTTCTATCTTCTCCCCGCTGATTCTTACGAAAGAAGTGCCCGTTCCCATGCTTACCACAATCAACTGGTCAATATCTGTGGCATGACGTGCACCCAACCCATTGGCTATAAACTCATCGACCTTATCCGTGGGTAAACCATACAATGGACTATCTACAAATGCACTGCCCACACCTGTCAGCATCACTTGCTCTATATCCGAAAGCTGAATGCCGTTATCATAAATATACTTCCCGAAAGCCCCGAACAAAGAAGTAACCGGATCAGTCGCAGTGATAAACATCGGTGACTGTATCTGTTCTCCGTTGATTCCTACAATTTTTGTAGTACTTCCACCAACGTCTATTCCTATTACAATTCCCATAGTTTCAATATTGTATTCGGCTACAAAGGTACAAATTGTTTTATTGCAAACATGTATTCAGATTTTTTTTGCTCCGCACATCTATTTAGAGAAATTCATCTTGAAGAGCAGATTCCTCTGCTTCATTTTTCAGTCCCAAAGCCCTATCTTAACCCTGTCAAGTCCGTACCAAGTCCGTATCTGGTCCGTATAAAGGTACCTTTACTTGGGCTTGACACGGACCTAGTACGGACTTGATACGGAGAAGACGAATGTATCAGCATCAATGGCTGCAAACCTTCGTTATATCCACCGTAAATCCGTCAGCAGCAGGCATGAATTTTCCTTTTGCTTTCAGAAACTCTATCAATTTATCCGCATCCATATCTTCTGCCGAGCAAGTATAGAAATGCTGATGCTCACCGAATTTCCGGATGATTGCCTCTTTTAATGATGATTCCGAATAACTGTTGCCTTCCATCATGTGAAGGACTTCATGAGCATGTAACTGTTCCATAATCTATTTTTTCTGCAAAAAAAGCACAGAGCACGGATTGAAGTTGTAACATTTGTGACACGAACCTATAAAAAATAAAGAAGCAAAGTTAAAAGCTCTTTTTTACCTCCCGATATACGTTTCGGGAAGTTTCTCCGTTTATAGAAAAGGTATGAGACATTTTTGGTTACTGACATCTCTTATAATACTATTCTCCACTCCCGCCCTTGCCCAGAAAGCGGTCAAGATAGGCGGAACGGTTACGGATGAAAATGGTAATCCGATTGAATTTGCAACAATACGATTGGAAGGGACAGCTATAGGCACAGTCAGCAACCTGAAAGGGAGATATTCGCTGAAATTCGAAAGCCGGGACAGTGTAACGGTCATCTTCTCCATGCTGGGATACCAGACTCGGAAACGAAAGTTAGTACGTCCGCAGGGAAATATCAGTCTGAACATAACCTTGCCCCCGATGAATTTTGAATTGGGCGAAGTGAGCGTAACAGAGCGCCGTCGGCAAACCGGAACCATCCAACAGATAGAAACCAAACAAAACCGCCTCGCCCCCGACGCTTCGGGCGGAAGCATAGAAGCCGTGATAGCCACACAGGCCGGAGTGAGTAGCAACAACGAACTCAGTTCGCAATACAACGTGCGCGGCGGTAGTTTCGACGAGAACATGGTGTACGTCAATGGCATTGAAATATACCGCCCCTTGCTGATCCGTTCCGGGCAACAGGAAGGATTGAGTTTCATCAATCCCGATATGGTGCAATCCGTCGGCTTCTCCACGGGAGGCTATGAGGCCAAGTACGGGGACAAGATGTCATCCGTGCTGGACATCACTTACAAGAAACCCGAACGATTGGAAGGAAGTGCCTCCGTCAGCCTGTTGGGAGCTTCGGCATACGTAGGAATTGCCACCAAAAAGCTAACCTGGACAAACGGCGTCCGTTATAAAACCAACCAATATTTGCTCGGCACGCTGGATACAAAAGGAGAATACAACCCACGTTATATCGACTATCAAACTTATCTGGACTGGACACCTTCGAAGCGTTGGGAAATAGGCGTCATCGGCAATATTTCAGAAAACCGCTATAACTTCCAGCCGGAAGACCGCTACACCCGCTTCGGTACTCTCAGCAATGTACGTGAGTTTAAAGTCTATTTTGAAGGACAGGAGAAAGATTTATTCCGCACCCTGTTCGGAACCGCCTACGCCACCTACCGGCTGAACGAACAAAACAGCCTGACCCTGCAAGCCTCCGCCTTCCACACGAAAGAACAGGAAACGTACGACATCACCGGGCAATACTGGCTGAACTCCCTGGACAGTGGAACGCAAGTAGAC
>JAEXAJ010000096.1 GCA_023458215.1 Bacteroidota bacterium | reverse complement strand
CAAGTCTTAAACTAGAATATAACCCGAAGCATAGCGCAGGTGTGGAGACTTAAAATCTACTTTTGATATTAATATAGTATTTCCTACATAACAAAGCATATTTCAATTATATATCTGGCTTTTTAATTTTGGGAAGAAGCCAGATATAGCCACATTCTACCACTTCCAGACAGTTTTGAAAACGGTTCTTAATTCTTCTTTCATTTGCCGATGAAAATAGAATCAACACGTTTTATGAACCATTTTAAATTAAAAGTATGGAAGTAGTAACCATTGAAAAGAGAACTTTTTCGTATGTCTGCGAACGTTTCACCGAGTTTGCCAAACGAATAGAAAGTTTGTGCAGCACTCATACCCAGAAAGTAGAAAACTGGCTGGATAGTCAGGAAGTGTGCCTGTTGTTAGGCTTTAGCAAACGAACGCTGCAATATTACCGGAGTAGCGGAAGATTGGCTTATTCTCAAATAGGCAGTAAGATTTATTATAAATCTGCTGATATTGAAAGAATTATAGCAGACAGTGAAACACAGAATCAATCACCCAAACAAATCATGCCTTATGAAAAGAATTAAAGAAGATTATTCCTCAAACACTACTTTGAAAGCTGGAAATAATAACTATCTAAAAGAGTATGATTTTCAGTATTTTAAAAGGAACTCTCTTTTATTGAGGTAAAAATTATACCTTTGCATCCCAAACAGTTGTAATCATGAATTTTGTAATAGAATCTGGCACTCCTGCTGATATCGACGAATTAGAAAAGCTGTATGATGATCTGAATGATCATCTATCGGCTACTATAAACTACCCCGGATGGATAAAAGGCATTTATCCTGTTCGTGAAAATGCGGTTGCTGGTATAGAAGATAATACGCTTTTCGTTGTCAGACATTGTGAAAAAATAGCTGGCTCTATTATCTTAGACCATCATCCCGATGAAGCCTATAATAATGTAAGGTGGAAAATAGATGCTGACTATAGTCATGTTTTTGTGATACGCACATTTGTAGTTCATCCCTCATTTTTGAATATGGGTATTGGTCGTGCTTTGATGGATTATTCGTTTGAGCTGGCTCGGCAATTTGGCATGAAATCTATTCGTTTGGATGTGTACGAAAAGAATCTTCCGGCAATCTCCTTGTATGAGAAATGCGGTTTTTGAGTATATTGATACCGTAGATTTAGGTTTTGGCAACTATGGACTGGACTGGTTCAAACTGTATGAGAAACTTGTTTGAAGTGCAACTAAATGAAAAATGCTTATTTCATAACCATCCCCAAAACATTGTTTTTCGGAATTTAATTGGATACTCAACCGTGTCTTTTCGTGATCCTTTTCTGTCTTTCAGGCAAGACTAAAATATAAAATAAAGTTCTACAATACGTTGATATTGTAGGACTTGTCTCTTTTTTTGTCGCCGTTTGGCTTTGTTCCTATGTGATCCGCCTGGGGCTTGTTATTTAAACGCCAATGCAATATAAATGCAATTATTTGAATTGATAATCAGTTATTTGAGTATTCCTTTATTGTGTTCTATTGAATTCATGTGGTGCACTATTACAATTCTGTGGTGCAAAATTACGATTTTTGCACCACGATGAAAATGCTCAAAATTCAATAAGCTATGGAACAAGTTGCTTTCTTTCTAAAGACAACCCAAACGGAAGACGATATGAATTTACGTTTCTGTTTGCGTGATGGCAGAGAAGTTGATCCGTATCACAAAAGTGAAATTAGAGCTACTCTGAAAGATATGGCTAAGTTTGATGAAAATGGAACCTCGAGCCAAAGGTCTCGGTTTTAATAAGAGCCTTAAACTGACCATTGATTGTGAAATGGATGCCATATGTTGCCCATCATTCCTATGTGAGAAGATAAAAAAGAGTATAGCAATTGCGAAATTCCTGAAGACACTATTGATTCACTGCTGACTTTTGAGACTCAAAGCCTAAAAACTGCAATAACCATGCTTGAACGATTTGACGGATTCATTGCGGACGGTTACCAGAATGGTATATTTGATGAAAGAAGTATGTAGTAATAACCTCAAAAGACAAAATTTATTCTTAAGCCTTCAAGGTCTTTGAGGATGAGGAGCCAATGTAGACAGGAAAGAGGTTTAGTTTACTCCGGGACTATATATGGTAAATCTATGTCAAACCGTTATAAATACTAAAGGAACATTACGAACATCGCTCAAATAAAGCAAATAGACCTGGCGTACTATCTAAGTGCCATCGGCTTTTCACTTACAAAGAAGTCGGATAAGCCAGCTTGGTATCATGCTTCTCCATTGCTATCTTGACAATGATGATGCCGGTAGATGGGTTGTAGATTCCTTGCATGAATTACTGGGTGATGAAGCTCAGGATATGTTTGCGCCTTATCATTCTACAAGGATTTGAATGATTTCTTGCAAAACAAGAAGAAAACTCAATGAAAGTAGTAATATATAGATATTATTTTCCATTTTTCGGAGTTAAATAGTAGTATCCTACCATGTATAAGTGATACACGCACACGAAAAGAGACGATGAACATATCGGGAGTGTTCACTTTACTGCTGATAGGGAAAGTAAATTGTGAAGTTGTTTTTCGAGGTTCGCTCATGTACGATGCAGCATATTTACACTATTGAGCGCTAGCGTTTTGCTCTTTTAAACGGTACAAACCTTGTTTTTATAATTACATTGAAAGTACCGGTAAATTCAATGTGTTGGTTTCCAATTGTTTCGATATACGTGTTGTACCGCATTTTTTCAGCCCGTCACCGGAAGTCTCCAATCAATTTTAGAGGGTTGATTTGGTGGATGTTACCGCATTGGGGTTACAAATGGTTTGCAGGAGCAAAGATACGCATTATTTTTATATTATCAGAAATATCACATTATGATGTGATTGTAACCCTGCTTGCACTCTAATACTATAATGAGATCTTTTAAATCACAATAAAATATGATTTAAGCATCTTCTATTAAAAAATACACTATATTTGTAGTGTAAATCACAATATAGTGTGGATATGGATAATCAAATAAACTCATTACGGGTTACTATTGGCGAGCAGATACGTCTCCGAAGAAAAGAACTAATGATTACACAGCCCGACTTGGCAGAAATTGCGGGCATCAGTGTCAATACACTCTATAAAATAGAGCGTGGACAGGCAAACCCTACCATAGAGGTGCTGGGTAAGATTTTAGATGTGCTTGGGCTGGAAATTATCGTGGGCGTCAAACAACTAAATCGATAAATTATGCGAAGTGCAAAAGTCTATATGAAAGGGATAGAAGCTGGAACTCTGACTGAGAACGACAACGGGAGTTATTCATTCGAGTACGAGTCTGCCTATTTTGCCAATACCTCTATGCCGGAGGTGAGTTTGACGCTGCCAAAAACGGAAATAAAGTTTACGAGCGATTACCTGTTTCCGTTCTTCTTCAGCCTACTATCCGAAGGGGCGAATAAAGAGGCTCAATGCCGATTGTTGAAGATTGATGAGAAAGATTATTTCGGACTTCTTCTTGCCACCACATCGCACGACACAATAGGAGCAGTAACACTAAAACCGATTGAATGATGAAACTGACACATTGCCCGTCAACTCTTGCGGAAGGGTATGAAACCTATTCTCCTGTTGCCCTGAGAAATCTTTTTTCCGGCAAAAAGGTATCGCATACCCTTCCATACGATTCTCCCGAGAAGAACGAAGAGGATAATGAAAAGTTTATAGAGAATATAGAACATATTTCAATTTCAGGAGTGCAAGATAAGGAGGTTTGCCTTGTTGAAAAAGGTAAGATACGTCTATCGAAAAAGGGAGAGCAAAGTACACATATCCTGAAGCCGATTCCGCTCAGTCGTCTGCGAAGAGCGAAGGAGATTCCTGCGAACGAAAACCTGACGATGCAGATTGCCTCGCAAGTATATGGAATTGAAACGGCTGCTAATGGTTTGTGTTTTTTTCAAACCGATGAGCCCGCTTATATCACCAAGCGTTTTGATGTTGGAGTAGGAGGTATAAAGCTACGCAAGGAGGATTTTTCCTCGTTGGCAGGTTTGATGCCCGCAAACGGTGGAAGTAACTATAAGTATGAATACAGCTACGAAGACCTGGCCGAGCTGATACAACGCTATATCCCTGCCTGGCGCATTGAGATTGAAAAGTTTTTTAAGATTGTACTTTTCAACTTTTTATTCTCAAACGGTGATGCTCATTTAAAGAACTTCTCTGTTCTTGAAACTTCAAGAGGTGACTTTCGATTGGCTCCCGCTTATGACTTGCTGAATACGCACCTGCATGTTGATGATAGCGATTTCGCATTGAGTCGCGGCCTGTTCCGTGAAGGAGATAAATCGGATTTTCTGAAATTTAATGGCAAAGCGAATGGGCGATCCTTTGAAGAGTTTGGAAAGCGTATCGGGGTCAATGAAAAACGCGTGGTTGAGATTTTAACTCAATTTGCAATTCTATACCCACTAACCGAACAACTCATAGAAGCCTCATTCTTATTACCCGACACTAAGAAAACCTATCTGGCGGAATACCGTCAACGTAGAAATAGACTCAAGGATATGAAGTAAGAATAACTGTTGGGGGATCCGTAATTTATGAACGAATCGCCTACATATCTGAAAGGAAAGGTATAAAAGCAGAGCTTCTCTTGGAAGGGGAAGGAAATGTGGATTTCTACCGGCGGAGATAAAACAACATTTCACTAACGCTTTTCTCAATCTGCTGACTATTATAACTGGATATTTTATATCTTTATAGCCAAATAGATAGACCATGGATCAACCCAAACTCGAACGACTCCTCAGACTCGTTATGCTTTTAACAGCAAATACCTATTACACTGTAGATGAGTTAGCCGAGCGGATGGAAACCTCTCCTCGCTCCATTTATCGCTATCTTGACACGTTCAAGTCGGCGGGATTCGTCATCTATAAAGAAGATGGATGCATCAGAATGGGAAAAGAATCACCTTTTTTTAAAGACATCTCCCAGCTGATTCATTTTAGCGAGGAAGAAGCCTATATCATTCACCAAGTTATCGAAGGAGTCGACAACAATAACCTTATCAAACAAAACTTGAAAAGAAAATTGGCTTCGGTCTATAACAACAAAATCATCGCCGAGACTATCGTTAAAGGACAGAATGCTGACAACATTCGAATGATCATGAAGGCTTATGAACAAAAGAAACAAGTCATCCTGCATGGCTATTCATCTGCCCATGGACAAACAGTGGCCGATCGATTGGTAGAACCTTTTGCTTTCACTACCAATTATGTAGAAGCATGGTGTTTCGAACTTTCAAGCGGATGCAATAAACTATTTAAGATTTCACGCATTAAATCTGTCGAAATCACCAATGAAGATTGGCAACAGGAAGTTTCCCACCAAAAGGGTTTCACCGATATTTTCCGTATGAGTAGTTATGAAACCGTTAAACATTCCATTAAGCTACAACTCAACCGAAGAGCTTTTCACTTACTCATCGAAGAATTTCCTTTAGCAGAACGAGATACCCGGCAAATCTCTGATGATGCATGGATTCTGGAAACAGAAATCAGTAATTACATAGGTCCTACTCGTTTTATCCTCGGTTTGGCTGCTGATGTTCGCATCATAGAATCTGTCGAATTGAAAGAATACATTCGTAATTATGCTACAGAATATATAAAAATACTCCTTGAAGACTGATATTTTTGCTTTGTGACATAAGCTGTCAAATATAAGTCGTTCCTTTGTATGATTCAATAATCAAATAAACAACTTTGATATGACATACGAAGAAATAGGTCAACTATTAAAGAACCATACCTCTATACGACTACTGAAAGCAGATAACGCACCGCTTATCATCAGTTTCCTTTTCTCTGTATTCAAAGAAGATCTTTCCAACCAAGAAGAGGGAGGTATCAGAGAAAAAGAACTAGCCAGCCGACTCTCAGATCAACTTTATATATTGAATGAGATAGAGAAAATATACCCCAAATCTCCGGCTGATTATCTCACGGACTGGGCGAATGCAGGCTTCTTACGTAAGTTTCCGGGGAAGACCGATGAGTTCGTTTATGAACTAACACCTGCGTCTGAACAGGTTTTTAAATGGATAGATAGTCTAGAGAAACGGGAATTTGTCGGAACAGAATCGCGACTGAAATATCTTTTCGAACGTATGCAAAAATTAGTTGGCAAAACCCAACTGAGTGCTACGGAACGGTTGACTCAACTAGAAGCACAAAAACAAGCATTAAACAAAGAAATAGAGAATATAGAAGCCGGAAAGCTGGAAGTATTGGACGACCGGCAAATAAAAGAGGAATATTTCTTAATTGAAGATACCGCAAAATCTCTCCTTGCTGATTTTAGGGAAGTGGAACAAAACTTCCGTGACCTAGACCGGGATTTCAGAAGAAAAATCATCACCACCACTCAATCGAAAGGCGAAGTGTTGTCGGACTTGTTTGAGCAACAGGACTTCCTGACACAAACTGATCAAGGAAAGAGTTTCATGGCCTTTTGGGAATTTTTATTATCACAATCCAAACAAGTAGAATTAGAAAATCTCATTGAGCGCATGCTCGATATACCCATCGTCCAACAGATGCGAAACGAGAATTTCCGCATGGAACTTCTCCGAAACAATCTGATTGAAGCTGGCGACCGAACTAATAGGACAACTAACTCCCTTTGGAATCAGTTGCGTCGATACCTGGAAAATAAATCTTTCTTTGAGAATAAGCGAATCCTGGAGCAGATTAATACAGGGCTCAAACTTATTTTCGAACATCCCGAAACTGATTTCAACAAACTTCCCGCACTTGAGATTGATGATGTCATTCGCATTGATCTCATTAGTGATCGTCCACTTTATTCGCCTCCGGAACAGGTGAAATTTAAAAAGCAGCAGCTGCAAGAAGGTGAAGCCTCCGGTGAAAATGAATTACTCTATGAACAGTTCGAGATTGACATTCCTCGTTTGAAGGATAACATCAAGCAGTTACTTAAAACTCACTCCCGGGTTTCGTTGCCCGAACTACTTCGGGAGTTTCCGATCGAGAAAGGAGTAGCCGAAGTAGTGGCCTATCTGGATATTGCCGCAAAGAATGAGAAACGAAATTCTGTCTCAACAGACGAACAAGATGAGATTCTGATTCGCAATTCGCAAACCGGACAAGTATTCAAAATAAAAATACCCCAAATTATATTCAACAGATGAAAAGATCATATTCCAACGTACTCATTGCCTTATTGAAAGGGATAGTATACAGCCATCAGGAGGAGATATGGAACACATTGATTCTTCCGGAAAACGAACGGGATGTCCGAAACTATTTCGCCAACATTCACCTTGATGTCATTATCGATAAATCTGAAGGATATGCTTATCTAAAGCAACAATCCTCCGAATTGCCGGAAGAAACGGAAGAAGCAGAACAAGATACCGCACCGAGATTAATCAGAAAACGTCAGTTGACTTTTCATGTATCATTACTCTGCATCTTGCTGCGAAAATACCTGATAGAAAACGATCAGGAAGGTGAGTCTACCAAAGCGATTCTTAGTCGGGAAGAGATAGAAAATCAAATGAAACTCTACCTCAAGGAAAGCAGCAACGAAGCTACAGCGTATAAACAAATAGACAATGCTATCAGAAAGGTGGAAGATGAAGGATTTCTACGTCGAATGAAAACGGAACAGGAACAGTACGAGGTAAACCGCATCATCAAAGCATTTGTCAATGCAGACCAGATCAGTGATTTATTAGAACGATATAAGGTATATGTAAAACAAACAGGGAAATGAAAAATGACATTCAATTAGTAGGCCATCGCCTGCAATATATGGAACTACTAAACTGGGGAACATTCAACGGAAAAATATGGAGAATAACCCCGGATGGAGAGAACTCATTACTCACCGGAGCGGTAGGTTCGGGGAAATCGACCGTGGTCGATGCACTAACCAGCCTGCTGGTACCCTACAATCGAATAACCTTTAACAAAGCAGCCGGTGCCGAAAGCAAGGAGCGCAACCTGGCTTCTTATATCAAAGGATATTACAGTTCGAAAAGTGACGAGCTGACCAATGGCAGCAAAGCTGTCTCTTTGCGCTACACCAAACCGGGCGAAGCTACATTCACCGTTATTATAGCCAATTTCTACAATGAAGGATATGACACCCACACTTCTTTGTGCCAACTATTTTGGATTGAGAACGGAAGTAATGTTCGCAAGCTCCTGCTGATAGGCAATGAACCGCTATCCATTCGCGAACATTTCTCTGGTTTCTCGGATATCAAAGAGCTAAAGAAAAGACTACGTGCCAACTCGCATATTGAATTATTCGATGATAACTTTGCCCGTTACAGTCAACGGTTTCGCCAGCTATTCGGAATGAATTCCGAAAAAGCAATCGAACTTTTCTATCAAACAGTTTCTATGAAATCGGTAAGTAGCCTCACCGGTTTTGTCCGTGAACAAATGTTGGAACGTACCAATATCCAAGAGCAAATTGAGGAACTAAAGAAACGTTTCGACAACCTGCATCAAGCTCATACAGCCGTGATGGAAGCTCGCCATCAACGTGACATATTGACACCACTCACTCATCTGGATCGTGATTATTCTGAGGCAGAACAATTACTACATGATATTGAATTTCTGCTTTCCGACGTTGTCCCCTGCTATTTCGCAGAAAAGAAACTACAGCTGCTACACCAGGAAATGACCAACTGTAAACGTAAACTAACTCAACTGGATAGCCAGATCAAGCAGGCTGAAGATGAACTCGATACTTGTCGGAATACCATTACTGAACTTCGACAAGCTGTTCGGGATAACGGAGGGGAACGTTTGGAACGGATTCATGCGGAAATAGAGCAGGCTACTCAAACCCAACAGGATAGAAAAAGACAACATGAACAGTATCTACTTCTGACACAACAATGTGGACTTCCAGCTGCCCATACCGAACAAGCCTTTTTTCGCAACCTAAAAAACGCTGATGATAAACAGGAGGAAATGCAAAAGAAACGGGATATTCTGTCTTCATTGCAAGGAGCTAAAATGGCAGAGCACCTTACTACACAAAATGAACTTGAAGTCCAAAAACAGGAAATAGAATCTCTCAAAACTCGTTCTAACCAATTACCATCTAGTATATTGGAGTTAAGGGGACAGTTGGTTCGCCACTTGGGCATTCGGGAGGAAGAGATTCCTTTTGTGGGCGAGTTGTTACAAGTGCGTTCAGAAGATAAAGAATGGGAAGGTGCTCTCGAACGGTTACTTCATGGATTCGGTATTAGTATGCTAGTGCCCGACCGTTACTATCAACTAGTCTCCGGATTCGTTAATGCCCACAAATTACAAGACAAGCAAAACAGAGGTATCCGGCTGGAATATTTTCGTGTCCCGGCAGAAAGCAAATTACATCATACGTCTGATGATGACTTATCTCCCACATCTGCAGTCAGCAAGATTGACATCAAACCGGGAACGCCATTTTATAACTGGCTAGAAAAGGAGTTGATACGTCGGTTCAATCTACAGTGTGTATCATTGGAGGAGTTTCAGTATGTCAGCGATGGTATCACGCAGGAGGGACAAATCAAGACCGGACGTCTGCGTCATGTCAAAGATGACCGACGCGACTTGTGGGATCGTCGTAACTTCGTGTTGGGATGGAGTAATAAAGAGAAGATTCAGGCCATTGAATCCTATTTAAAGTCACTCCTTATCCAGTCTAAATCAGAAGAAACAGAGATTGAGGAGACTTCAAGAGCCATTCATATTTGTAACGAACAGTTAACATCTTTGATGCAAATCAAGAGATTCCAAGACTGGAATCTACTAAACTGGCAACAGGAGGCCGATCGCATCACTCGTCTGCAAGACGAAAAGCGACAATTGACCGAAAGTAATGACTTGATAAAAACTCTTAACGGGCAGTTAAAGCAAGCCGAGGAGCTAGGAAGGAAGCTCAATGATCAGTGTAATCAGCTTCGAGATAAGGCTAGTCGGCAGAATCTTTTAGTAGAACAAGCTAACAATCAGCTTCTAGAGCAACAACAACAAGCTGCTTCTTTGGCCAAAGACGATAAAGAGAAATATTATCCGCAGATAGAAGCATTGCAAATCAATACTACTTACACGCTTTATAACATCGACAACCAGAAAAGCGAACTGTCCAAAAGCCAGAGCGGAGCACGTCTCAATGCTCAGAACAAACGCCAGTCTGCCTGGAGTGCCATTACCAAGCTCATGCGGGATTATCGCAGCGCTTTCCCACTAGATGCTCTCGAACTATCAGAAGAAGTCGAGGCTCGTGGAGAGTATCTGAAAATTCTTCAGAAAGTGATCAATGAGGGACTACCTTCACACGAAGCCCGATTGAAAGAACTATTAAATCAAGATACGATAAAGAGTATCGTGACCTTCGATAGTAAGCTCGACTTACATGCTAAACAAATTCAGGATAAAATAGGAACAATCAACAAACATCTTGAAGCTATTGAGTTCAATCGGGGGACTTATATAAGGTTACAAGCAGCGGGCAATCCTGATCCTGAAATACTAAAATTCAAAGAAAGTCTGAAAGCCTGCTTCAGTAACATTCTTAATACGGACGATGCTTATACGGAAGAACGTTTTGAGCAAGTACAATCTATCTTGAACCGTTTCCGTAGCAATGAAAATCGGGACATAGAATGGACAAATCATGTGACCGATGTGCGCCAATGGTTTCTCTTTAATGCCAGCGAACGTTATCGGGCCGACGATATGGAAAAGGAGTTTTATGCAGGTACTTCCGGGAAATCAGGAGGGCAGAAGGAAAAGTTAGCTTATACCATTCTCGCCTCTGCTCTTGCTTACCAGTTCGGGTTAAATTATCAGGAAGAGCGCAGTAAATCATTCCGTTTTGTCGTCATCGACGAAGCGTTTGGACGTGGCGACGATGAAAGTACACAGTTTGGCCTCGACCTATTCAAGAAACTGAACTTGCAACTACTGATTGTCACTCCTATGCAAAAGATACACGTGATAGAGAATTATATACACTGTGTACATTATGTTTCGAATCCGGGTGGTAATGAGTCGCAAATACGTAACCTGACCGTTGAGGAGTATAAGTCGGAGAAGCAACAACATAACCTGCAAATAGAATTAGTGAGATGATTACACCGCAAGATATTAAGAAGCAATGCCTCAATTGGTGGAAAGAGTTTCTAGTTTCTATCACCACCGGAGAAATTTTCTTTCCTAAAGAAATTACCCGCATTGGAAAAATTACTGCTAAGGAAATTCTGTCTAAGTTAGGTGAACATAAAGTAGCCATTGCTGAACTACAAAGGAGTGCCGCACAATGGGGGTTCACGCTCGAAATGTGTGAAAAGAATTTCGAAAAGATAGGAAGTCAACTTATTCCCGACCGTATTATTATTCCGTCAGCGGATGTTTACTTGCGTATCATCCGCCAGCGGAACGAGCTGGATGTTTTCACCCGCAATTGGCTACTCATCCAACAAAAAATGCCTCAACTCGTAGAATGGTGTCGGAATAATCCGACCCGCCTTATCAGTCACGATACTTGGAAAGAGACGTTAAGCGTTTGTCGCTACTTTCTTGACCATCCCCGACCGAATCTTTACATACGGGAACTCCCGATTGACATCCACACTAAATATATAGAAGAACACAAAGAGCTACTTCGATTTTTGTTAGATGTCTTATTACCGGCTTCTTCCATCCGAATCGAAGAGAAGAGTTTTGAAGAGCGATATGGTCTCAAAAGCGCTGAGCCACTTATTCGTATTCGTTTTCTCGACGTTACCCTTGCTCCTGTTGCTGAGTGGACGGATATATCTCTTCCTTTGTCTGTATTCCGACAGTTGAATAATCCATGCCGACGCCTTTTCATTACCGAAAATAAGATGAATTTTCTTACTCTTCCGCCACAATCCGAGAGTATTGCCGTATGGAGTGGTGGTGGTTTCAATATCAGTTATCTAAAAGATATTCCTTGGTTATCTGAAGTACAAAGTTATTATTGGGGAGACTTGGATGCGCAAGGTTTGCAGATACTCAATCAGTTTCGTACTTATTATCCTTCGGCTATCTCGTTTTTGATGAATTGGGAGACGTTTCATGCTTATCGGCAGTTGATGAAAAGTGGTACTCCTACCTCTGTACAGATGCTACCTCAGCTCACTGAGGATGAACTGTCACTCTATCGATTTTTGCAAGAAAATAATCTTCGGTTAGAGCAAGAGCGAATACCTCAGAAAGAGGTGGTGAAGAGGTTGAAACAGTTATAAATGATACCTATTACATCGTATCCATCTGTACTTTTTTAGCCCGTTTGAGGAAGTCTTTAATCAGTTTTAGAGGGTTGATTTGGTGGGGATTACTGCATTGGGGTTACAAATGGTTTGCGAGGATAAAGATATGAAAAATGAAGCGAATAAATCAAAGAATTTTCCGACAATCGTACCCCCTTTTGTTTTTTCGGGGTAGGGGGTACGATTTGGGGATCAATGTAAAAACCTGAGGGTTTAATTTTATAATTCTTATCTTTGTCGTATATAAAATATCACGCACTAATATAATGGAAACAACCGGTTACCGCCTTCTTCTTCCTGAAGGCACTTTAGATTACTTTAGTCTCGTTGATGTCAAGGAGAGCAGTTCTGAAATCATCATCTATTTGGAGGAAAAGAATGAGGTTCCTTCAGAGTACTCGGCCAAAGCTACCGAGAGTAAAGGTTTCTATGATCCTGTGGTTGTTCAAGACTTTCCCATTCGGGGTAAGAAAGTATTTTTAAATATTCGTCGTCGCCGTTGGATGCTTAAAGAAGATAATAGCTACATTAGCCGTAACTGGCGTATGGTAGCCGAAGGCACTCGTATGACGCAAGACTTTGCGTCTTTTTTAAAAGCATTATATTGACAGCTATCCAATTAGTTGTAAACTGCTGGGGTTACTTTATGGGATGGACGGTGATCTTTTGGAGCGACAATATCGGAATCACCTGAGTACCTACCTGCATTGGAACCAGTTGGAACATGCTGAAGAATGGTTGCTTTTTGAGAAGAATATTAGTGCTTACGTTGGCATTGACGAAGTAGCCCTCTCTCGTGGTGAACTCTATACCATCTTGCTCAACAAAGAGGCCCATGGAAGAAAAGGAAGTATTATAGCTATCATCAAAGGGACAGATGTTTGTACAGTAAGTAATGTTTTGCTTAAACTCTCCCGCCGTCGTCGTTACCAGGTTCGTGAAATCACTTTGGATATGGCTCCCAATATGGAACAGATAGCCCGTGCATGTTTTCCTGCCGCCAAACGTGTGACTGACCGTTTCCATGTTCAGAAGCTGGCTTATGAAGCTGTCCAGGAGATGCGTGTGAAAGCCCGCTGGGAAGCGCTGGATGAAGAATCCACTCAAATAGCCTATGCTAAAGCCTGCGGAAAGACGTATCATGCACCTGTGTTTGAGAATGGTGATTCCCGCAAACAACTGTTGGCAAGGAGCATTTACTTACTTTACAAGAAAGAATCTCTTTGGACTGAATCTCAAAGGAAACGTGCGGATATTCTTTTTAGAGAATATCCCGATATAAAGAAAGCCTATTATCTGGCTATGAGATTGGGGCTGAT
>JAEXAJ010000095.1 GCA_023458215.1 Bacteroidota bacterium | reverse complement strand
CTCGGAGTTTCATGGCATTCACACAACAAGTTTTGGCAAAAATAACATTTTCTACTAATAAAACAAAACAAATGTTTCAAAAAGTTTAGAAAACTATTTCCAATCCATCATAAGCATAGTGTACATGAGACGGAACCTGCTTACACAACTCAGCATGAAGACCGGCATGATGGCTCATGTGGATAAAATAGGTTTCTTTTGCACCAATCCGTTCCGCAGTCTCCAATGCTTCAGCAATGCTTTGGTGCGTTGGGTGGGATTGCGGACGCAAAGCGTTCACTACCAAAACATCCAACCCTCTTAATTGTTCGTAAGAAGCATCGGGCATTGTCAGCATATCCGTTATATATCCTAAACGTCCTCCGATACGGTAGCCCAAAATGGGCAATCTGCCATGCATCACCTGTAGCGGCATTATTTCAGTCTTATGTATGTAGAAAGGTTTACCGGGTTCCACTTTTTGCAGGTAAATACGGGGAACACCCGGATATTTCTTGTCTACAAAGCAGTAGGGCATCCGGATGCGTAGATGATCGGCGGTATAAGTATCCGAGTAAATAGGGATTTCACCAAAACGGCAGAAAGGGCGTAAATCGTCCAAACCACCTACATGATCGTAATGTTCATGGGTAATCAACACACCATCGAGTTTTTCGAAAGTAGAAGTACGCAACATCTGTTCCCTGAAATCAGGGCCGCAATCTATTAAGATGGTAGCATCATCGGTATGCACAAGAGATGATGCACGCAATCGGTTATCCCGCGGGTCGGCAGAGGTACAAACCGGACAAGTACAACCTATTTCCGGAACACCCGTAGACGTTCCGCTCCCCAATATTTTTATATTCATAACTCCAAACTAAATAAAATTCACTTCCGGATGAATTTCTATTCCGAATTTCTCACGTACGGAAGCTCTGACGGCATCCGACAAAACTATCACGTCCTTGCCGGCAGCACCGCCCAAATTAACCAATACCAACGCTTGCTTATCATGAACAGCAGCAGGACCCAATGCTTTGCCTTTCCAGCCACAGCAGTCAATCATCCATCCGGCAGGTATTTTCACCCGGTCCGTATCTACATCGTAATAAGGCATAGAAGGATATTGCTGTTTCAATTCTTCGAACTGCGCACGCGGCACGATAGGGTTCATAAAGAAGCTCCCGGCATTTCCCAACACCTTCGGATCGGGCAACTTACTTTCACGAATATCAATAATCACCCGACGCAGAGTTTTGAGATCAGTAACCGGATACTTCAATAATTCTTGCCGGATAGTGCCATAGTCGAGCGTATAATGTTCTTTCTTCGACAAGCAGAAATTGACATAAGTCACAAACACCGATTTCATTTCGGGCTTTTTAAACAGGCTCTTCCGATAAGCATATTCGCATTCATCCACTTGATAAACACGCCTCTCGCCTTGAATGTTTATTGTTTCAACAGAAGAAATCAAATCCTTTACTTCTACTCCGTATGCACCGATATTCTGTACGGCACTTGCACCGACTTCTCCCGGAATCAATGAAAGATTTTCGGCACCATACCAGTTATGGTCTACACAATAACCCACAAAATCGTCCCATACAACTCCACCGCCAACACGTACAGATACCTGTTCTTCGTCTTCGGCGGTAATCTCCACCCCAGCGATGTGCGAGTGCAGCACCGTACCTTCATAATCTTTGATAAACAGCAAATTACTACCTGCCCCAATATGCAGATAAGGAGAAGCAACTCGCCCTTCAGCGATCCACCTCTCCAGTTCCTCTACCGATTCATATTCCAGCCAAACATCAGCTTTGACGTCAAACCCGAATGTATTGGGTATCTTCTTCCCTTCAAGCCTCACTGTATCCGCCCCTTATTATTTTTAATTATTAATTAGCTAAATGCTTGTATCTTCATATTTGTACAACTCCCATTGCCCACCTCGTTTGCGGAAGTAGAAAATATTGGAGTATCCATTTCCGATACCATTTACCTTCAATATTTTAGTGTTTGAATTATCCTCATTTTGCTGCCCGTAGTTAATGTTCGAAAGCTTATCGGCAGGCAATACCGGGCGGAATGCATACCATTGGTTCACATCCAGCGTGGTTTCGAGTATAGAAAAGTCATCGTCCGGGTCGATAGTGACAAACTGCAACGGGTCACTGATGTGGCGACTCTGATATACGCTATCTGTTGCAAACCGGGTGTAAAAAGTTACAAAGTCTTCATTCTCCCCTTCTTCGATACGGCGCAGATTGATAGCTTCGAGCTTCCACATGCCCTTCCGGCGTTCAAAATAATACTTCTTCATCATGCGGGTTTTCAGATAAATCCATTCCACCTGCACCGATTTCAAGGTAGTATCTCCTACCATGTCCATATCATCTTCCTTATCAAAAAGCAGGGTGTAGTAACTCTGATTTGTAAAGAGGTAATCATGTTTCCAGAATTTTTCTTCTATTTTCGTCGGATTCTCTCCGTTATAATAGGGCAATGGAAAGATTGTCCGCTGCTTTTGCAGGGCGTCATCCGAAGCATAATTGAAGATAAAATCATCAAACAGCTCATCAGCCTCAATAGGTTTTGGTTCTTCCTTTGCCTGCTGATGCAGTGAATCGGCTTTGCGATTGCTAGCCGAATCCACCATATCAGTAAGAGTAGCAAAGGGATCAATTTTCGTCTTTTTATTTCCGCATGAAATCAAAAAGGCTAGTAAGAAAAATCCCAGTAATAATTTTCTCATTTTTGTAGACCAAAAGGTCACTTATTTAATTTTGCTTTTAATTTTTCAAGCATGTCTACAGTCATGGATTCCAGATCATATTGCGGTTTCCAATCCCATTCTTCGCGGGCGCAAGAGTCGTCCAAAGAATCGGGCCAACTGTCGGCAATTGCTCGTCTTAGGGGG
>JAEXAJ010000094.1 GCA_023458215.1 Bacteroidota bacterium | reverse complement strand
TTCATGACGTCTCCTTTTTAGGTGATTAATACGTTAAATATAGATATAATAACAGATGTGGCATAAAACCTTCTAATTAATTAAAGATGGAATATTCTTTTTATGATTTTTTAAAGCTGCTTGGCTCACTGGCATTATTCTTGTACGGAATGAAGATAATGAGTGAAGGACTTCAAAAGTTTGCCGGCGACAGGCTCCGGAAAATTCTAACGGCAATGACTACCAACCGGGTAACCGGGGTGCTGACGGGTGTGCTGATCACAGCACTGATTCAATCTTCTTCTGCAACTACCGTTATGGTGGTGAGTTTTGTAAACGCCGGACTACTCACTTTATCCCAATCCATTGGTGTAATAATGGGAGCCAATATCGGTACTACCGTTACAGCATGGATTATCTCGGCATTAGGCTTCAAAGTTGATATAGCCGCTTTCGCACTTCCTCTACTTGCCTTTGGCATCCCTCTTCTCTTCTCTCAAAAAAGTCATCGTAAGTCTATCGGTGAATTTATTTTCGGTTTCTCTTTCCTTTTTATGGGACTTTCTATGTTACAATCCAATGCACCGGATTTGAAAGCAAATCCGGAAATGCTGGCTTTTGTACAGAGTTATACCGATATGGGATATATTTCTATTCTGTTGTTTGTGTTTATTGGTACTATTTTGACTATGGTTGTGCAGGCATCGGCAGCGACGATGGCTATTACGCTTATCATGTGTGCCAATGGATGGATAAGCTTTGAATTGGGGGCGGCATTAGTATTGGGTGAGAATATCGGTACTACTATTACTGCCAATCTTGCTGCTTTAACCGGTAATACGCAGGCGAGGAGGGCTGCATTGGCTCACCTGGTATTCAATGTCTTCGGTGTTATCTGGGTGCTTTGTCTTTTCACTCCGTTTACGAGTGCCGTATCGTGGTTTGTGGAAAACGTGATGGGAACGAAAGACCCTGCCGTAGCAGTTTCATTTAAGTTATCAGCATTTCACACTTGCTTCAACATCTGCAATGTATTGTTGTTGATCTGGTTTGTGAAATTGATAGAACGTACGGTTTGCGCCATTATTCCGCAGAAAGAAGCCGACGAGGAATATCGTCTTCGCTTTATTTCCGGTGGTATGCTTTCTACAGCGGAGCTTTCCATATTGCAGGCGCGTAAAGAAATTCATCTGTTTGCAGAGCGTACTCATCGTATGTTCAATATGGTACAGGACCTGTTGCATACGGATAAGGATGATGATTATAATAAGCTGTTCAGCCGTATCGAGAAATATGAGAATATCAGCGATAATATGGAATTGGAGATAGCCAATTATCTGAACCAAGTGTCCGACGGACGTTTGAGTTCAGAAAGTAAGCTGCAGATTCGTGCCATGCTTCGTGAGGTCACGGAAATTGAAAGTATTGGTGATAGTTGCTATAATCTTGCTCGTACTATCAATCGTAAACGTCAGACCAATCAGGACTTCACAGAAAAGCAATATGATCATATTCACTTTATGATGAAACTGACGGATGATGCGTTGGCACAAATGATTGTCGTTGTGGAACGCTCCGACCACCAAAGTATTGACGTGAATAAGTCATTCAATATTGAGAATGAAATTAATAACTATCGCAATCAGCTGAAGAATCAGAATATTCTGGATGTAAATAATAAAGAATATGATTATCAGATGGGCGTTTACTATATGGATATTATCGCAGAGTGCGAAAAGCTGGGCGATTATGTGGTAAATGTAGTAGAAGCAAGTAGTGATGTAAAAGAAAAGAAAGCGTCTTAAGACGCTTTCTCAAATTCTTCTTTTCCGACTCCACATAGCGGGCAAACCCAATCTTCAGGAAGGTCTTCAAACGATGTTCCCGGCTCAATGCCGTTTTCCGGATCGCCCATTTCGGGATCGTAAACGTAGTCACAAACTGTGCAAATGTACTTGTCCATAAAACTATTTTTTAGGTTTTCTTTATAAATAACAATAAATACCGCTCTTTTGTTTCCGGTTTTGATTTGAAAGAGATATATTTGTTTCGTTTTTATTGTAAATGAACTCTTTATGACGATACTAATTCTGATCGGTATGGCGGTACTTGTGGGAGTATTGCTATTGTATGTATTTGAACTCGGTAGAAGTAGACGTCTGCTGCTTAAAGCAGGAAACGCCAGAAAAGCATTGCGCAGCTCAGAAGAACTGTTTCGTTCCATTATGCAAAATGTTCATGCTTTTATTCTTTTGATAAACAGGGATTTTGTTGTTACCCGGACAAACTATTATGATATCACCAAAGCCCGTAAGCCGGAAGGTAGATTACCCCGTGTAGGAGATTTGCTGCGTTGTAATAACGCATTGTCCGCCGAAGGAGGATGCGGAACGCATGAACTTTGCGGCAGTTGCCCTATCCGGAGAAAGATAGAAGAGACTTATCGTGCAAAAAGTAGTTTTACAGACTTGGAGGCTACACTCGATATACGGGATAGGCGAGGAGAGGTATCTGAATGTGATACGTATGTTTCCGGCGAATATATGGAGATAGATGACAAGGAAGGCATGGTAATTACTGTACATGATATTACACGCTTGAAGAAAGCAGAAGTGGAATTGCATAAAGCCCGTGAAAAAGCGGAGAATGCAGATCGTTCCAAATCTGCTTTTCTTGCTAATATGAGCCATGAGATACGTACGCCACTGAATGCTATCGTCGGCTTTTCCGAATTGCTGGCTTCTGCCGGTACGGAAGAGGAGAAGACACAGTTTTTGGAAATAGTTCATTCTAATAACGAGTTATTGCAGCAATTGATTGCTGATATTCTTGACCTTTCTAAAATAGAAGCAGGTACATTGGAGTTTACGTTCTCTGAGGTGGACGTCAAGCAACTGATGCTTGATATAGAACAATTGTTCCGTATGAGACTGGAAGATAAAGCTGCTGTTATCCAGATTATCAGAGAAACTCCTGCGGATGAATGTATTATGTATACAGATAGAAACCGCTTGCAACAGGTTATCTCCAATTTTATGACCAACGCGGTGAAGTTTACGGATGAAGGTAGCATTACTTTGGGCTATAAATGTTGTACAGAGGGGCTTTACTTTTACGTAAAAGATACCGGTAGCGGTATTCCGGAAGACAAGGTTAATCATATTTTTGAACGCTTTGTTCGGGTGGAACAGAATAAAAAAGGTACTGGTCTGGGATTGGCTATTTGTGAAATGATTATCCGTAAACTGGGGGGGGAAGATTGGTGTGGAATCTGAATATGGTAAGGGATCTACATTCTGGTTTATACTTCCGATCAATGGTCGTCAGATTAAGGAACAGGGCACAGAGATTGATGGTAAGACTAACCTATAAAAAGATTTAATAACATTCGGTATCCCAAATTAATATTGTACTTTTGTGGCTCTTAATTAAAGCTAACAATTTGCATGACTGCAATGAAGGATGATTTTTATCATGGCGGACTTACTGCCGACGAAGTAAGAAAAAACCGCGAAAAGTACGGAGTCAATCTGTTAACGCCTCCCAAGCGTCCCTCCCTATGGAAGTTATATCTTGAAAAGTTTGAAGAT